>NZ_JAFMOS010000483.1 GCF_019049755.1 Rahnella perminowiae | reverse complement strand
GGTTGCAGCAAGACTCTCCATATTTTTATATAGTCACTGACTCTGTATGGTTTTTATTCAAAATTACTGTCGAGCCGGATACTGGTTTAGCCTTATCCACTTTTCAATATTTTTAACATTTCAAATACACAAAATTCACCCTCCATCACAGTTATCCGCAATACGGGTTGTACTTTGCAGCGCGGAAAGTTGCACCCGATACAACCCTTGATATTGACGCCATGACAAGACAGGCAAGATCCATGCCGTTATTTTCTTGTTAAAAATGCCAGGTGAATCACAACAGGCACACTTCATGCATTAACAAGGTTGCACAAGGTTGCAACATAGAAGATATTGCTCGACATAAAGATAACGAATTCACCTGAAATTTTTCATATGGAGTGTTTGCGCATGGGTATGACCACGATGGGCGTGAAGCTGGATGAAGGTACACGTGACAGGCTAAAAGAAGCGGCTCACAAAATTGACCGCACGCCGCACTGGCTGATCAAACAAGCGATATTTTCCTATCTTGAACGGCTGGAAAACGGCGATACACTGCCGGAAATTCCGGCACTGAATGGCGCTGCACCTGAAGGTGCGGAAGATGCCGCTGTACAACCTGTTCAGGAAGCCCACCAGCCATTCCTTGATTTCGCTGAGCAAATTCTGCCACAGTCGGTCAGCCGCTCGGCTATCACCGCCGCCTATCGCCGCCCTGAGCCTGAAGCCGTATCCATGCTGCTTGAACAGGCGCGTCTGCCTGCCCCGCTCAATGATGCAGCGCTGAAACTCGCGGCTGATATCGCCACCAGACTCAGAAACCAAAAGAGTGCAAACGGCCGCGCCGGGATGGTGCAAAGCCTGTTGCAGGAGTTCTCTCTGTCTTCTCAGGAAGGCGTAGCGCTGATGTGTCTGGCGGAAGCATTGCTGCGTATCCCCGACAAACCGACACGCGATGCGTTAATCCGCGACAAAATCAGCAACGGTAACTGGCATTCACATCTGGGACGCAGCCCGTCGCTGTTCGTTAACGCCGCAACCTGGGGTTTGCTGTTCACCGGAAAACTGGTCGCGACACACAATGAAGCAAGTCTGTCAAAATCTCTGAACCGTATTATCGGTAAAAGCGGTGAACCCCTGATCCGCAAAGGCGTGGACATGGCGATGCGCCTGATGGGCGAACAGTTTGTAACCGGTGAAACCATCGCCGAAGCGCTGGCCAATGCCCGTAAACATGAAGAAAAAGGTTTCCGCTATTCCTACGACATGCTGGGAGAAGCCGCGCTGACCGGAAAAGATGCCCAGGCCTATTTACTGTCTTATCAGCAGGCGATCAATGCCATTGGCAAGGCATCCAATGGTCGCGGCATTTATGAAGGCCCCGGCATTTCCATCAAACTTTCCGCCCTGCACCCGCGTTACAGCCGGGCGCAATATGAACGTGTGATGGAAGAATTGTATCCGCGCCTGCTTTCGCTGACCTTGCTGGCACGCAGTTACGACATCGGCATTAATATTGATGCCGAAGAAGCTGACCGTCTGGAAATCTCTCTCGATTTGCTGGAAAAACTGTGCTTTGAACCGGAACTGGCCGGCTGGAACGGTATCGGCTTCGTGATCCAGGCGTATCAGAAACGTTGTCCGATGGTCATTGATTACCTGACCAATCTGGCACAGCGCAGCCGCCGCCGTCTGATGATCCGCCTGGTGAAAGGCGCGTACTGGGACAGCGAAATTAAGCGCGCGCAAATGGACGGTCTGGAGGATTATCCGGTTTATACCCGCAAGGTTTACACCGACGTTTCCTATCTGGCCTGCGCCCGTAAACTGCTGGCCGTGCCAAACCTGATTTATCCGCAGTTCGCAACGCATAACGCCCACACCGTGGCGGCGATTTATCAACTGGCGGGTAATAACTATTATCCGGGACAGTACGAATTCCAGTGTCTGCACGGCATGGGTGAACCGCTGTACGAGCAGGTGGTGGGGAAAATTTCTGACGGCAAACTGAACCGCCCGTGCCGTATTTATGCCCCGGTCGGTACACACGAAACGCTGCTGGCGTATCTGGTGCGTCGTCTGCTGGAAAATGGTGCGAACACGTCCTTTGTTAACCGTATCGCTGATGCCACGTTACCGATCGGGGAACTGGTTGCCGATCCGGTTCTGGCAGTTGAAGCGCTGGCCGCCAGTGAAGGTCAGGTCGGACTACCGCACCCGCGTATCGCACTGCCGCGCAATCTTTACGGTGACAAACGCGTCAACTCTGCGGGTCTGGACATGTCCAGCGAACACCGCCTGGCATCCCTGTCCAGCGCCCTGCTGCAAAGCGCCAGCCATCCGGTAAAAGCACAACCGATAATTGATGCGCAGACGGATGATGGCGAATTCCTGCCGGTGATCAATCCCTCTGAAAATACCGATATCGTCGGGTATGTTCGGGAAGCGACGGAGGCGGAAATCAGCCGTGCGCTGGATGCCTCAACTGCTGCCGGTGCGATATGGTTTGCGACACCTCCCGAAGAGCGTGCCGCCATCCTGCAACGCGGCGCAGAACTGATGGAAGCGCAGTTGCAAAACCTGCTTGGTGTGCTGGTGCGCGAGGCAGGAAAAACCTTTAATAACGCCATCGCTGAAGTGCGTGAGGCCGTAGATTTCCTGCATTATTACGCCGGGCAGATCCGCGAAGATTTCGCCAATGACACACACCGTCCGCTGGGGCCGGTGGTCTGTATCAGTCCGTGGAACTTCCCGCTGGCGATCTTTACCGGTCAGATTGCTGCCGCGCTGGCCGCAGGCAACAGCGTACTGGCAAAACCCGCTGAACAAACGCCGCTGGTCGCTGCGCTGGCCGTGGGCATTCTGCATGAAGCCGGTGTACCGGCTGGCGTATTGCAACTGCTGCCCGGTCAGGGGGAAACGGTCGGTTCGCAGCTGGTGAATGACGAACGTGTCCGTGGTGTGCTGTTTACCGGTTCGACGGATGTTGCGGGTATCTTGCAACGCAACATTGCCGGTCGTCTGGATCCGCAGGGACGTCCGACACCCCTTATCGCCGAAACCGGCGGCCTGAACGCCATGATTGTTGATTCTTCCGCGCTGACCGAACAGGTGGTCATGGACGTGGTGGCCTCGGCCTTTGACAGTGCCGGCCAGCGTTGTTCCGCCCTGCGCGTGTTATGCATTCAGGAGGATGTCGCCGATCACACGCTGCAAATGCTGCGCGGTGCGATGGCGGAGTGCCGCATGGGCAATCCGGAGCGTCTGAGTACCGATATCGGGCCGGTGATCGACGCCGAAGCCAAAGCCGGTATCGAAAAACATATCGATGCGATGCGTGCCAAAGGCCGCACCGTGTATCAGGCCACGCAGGAATTTACCGCTGACCAGCAGGAGTGGAGCCGCGGCACCTTTGTGAAACCGACGCTGATCGAGCTGGAAAGCTTTGATGAGATGAAGAAAGAAATCTTCGGACCGGTGCTGCACGTGGTGCGCTATGCCCGTCAGGACCTGGATACGCTGATCGGTCAGATTAATGCTGCCGGTTACGGCCTGACGCTGGGCATTCATACCCGCATCGACGAAACCATTCATCGCGTTACGCAGCAGGCGCACGTCGGCAACATGTACGTGAACCGCAATATGGTCGGTGCCGTGGTGGGTGTGCAACCGTTCGGTGGCGAAGGTTTATCAGGCACGGGGCCGAAAGCCGGAGGCCCGCTGTATCTGTATCGCCTGCTGAGCAGCCGTCCGCAAGACGCCGTACCGCAAACCCTGTTACGGCAGGATCGCGAACTGCCGCTCGATACCTCCGTCCGCGAGGCCTTGCTGGCACCTCACCGCGCGCTGCAACAATGGGCGACAGAACAGAAGCACCGCGAGCAGTTTGTCACGGTTTGCGAACGTTTCGCCCAAACCAGTCAGGGCGGTACCTTGCGTACCCTGCCGGGACCTACCGGCGAACGCAACACTTACGCGCTGTTACCACGTGAGCGCGTTCTGGCGCTGGCTGATAATCAGGACGATGCCCTGATCCAGCTTGCCGCCGTCACCGCGACAGGTTGCCGTATTCTCTGGCCGGAAGCGCCGTTGCAACGTGATTTGTTCAACAGCCTGCCAAAAGCGATACAGGCGCGTATCGATTTCGCCAAAGACTGGCAGACCGACACGCAGGTGTTTGACGCGGTGATTTACCACGGTGATGCGGATCAGTTGCGCGAACTTTGCCAGACCATTGCCCAGCGTCCGGGAGCCATTATATCGGTACAGGGTTTTGCGCGCGGTGAGGACAATATTCTGCTGGAACGTCTGTTACATGAACGTTCACTGAGCGTGAATACGGCTGCCGCCGGGGGAAATGCGAGTCTGATGACGATCGGGTAAGGCATGAGTTGCAGGAGAGCCGCTGCAAGTGGGCGGCTTTTAAAAAGCCTGAGGAAACTTTTTGGATTTCAGTTGCAGTGAGGAATGGATCGAGACAATTTCGGTTTCTCAAGAACGGTTATCACGCGGCCTTTCGCGCCGAAACCGACCAGAGGGGAAAAAGCTTTTCCCCTCTGAACTCCCCTCGCTTTTTCAAACAAGTGATCCGCACGCAGGCTATGTTTCAGCAACCACTGTGACAGGCTGGAAATCTTGCCGCTATGCGGTGCCTTCTCTCGGTCCTGAAGCCTTTGGTCTTCAGGCCGCTCCGTTCAGCAAGATTTCTGAATCGCCCGCACGATCTTAAATTCAAAACCATTTGGCCTTTCATATTAAAATCAGTGAGGTTGCGAACTAAAAGCCGGAGGCCGGTTCCAAAATCACGCCGTAACGAGAGGTGAAAAACCGCGATTCTTTTTGCGCGGGTTGTAACCCGAGTGCAGGGCACCGCGCAGCGGCGGGATTTTGCGGCTATCACCTCGCTCGCTGAAACATAGCCTCCAGCGAAGCGCGCAGTTAAAGAGCCCGGGATTCTCAAGGGGTGCGGCGACAGGCGCCCCTTGAGGCCCGTGTGGGTGGCAACCCACGGTTTTGACCTCAGTGTGCCAGAAACTTCTCCAGAAACTGTTTCGTTCTCGCATGTTGCGGATTTGAGAACAGTTCCTTCGCGGGCCCCTGTTCCACTATTTTTCCCTGATCCATAAAAATAGCGCGGTCTGCTACGTCACGGGCAAAACTCATTTCGTGGGTCACTATCACCATAGTGCGACGCTCGAGAGCCAGTGCACGGATGGTGTTGAGAACTTCCCCCACCAGCTCCGGGTCAAGGGCGGAGGTAGGTTCATCAAACAAAATTACTTCAGGGCTCATTGCCAGTGCGCGGGCAATGGCAACGCGTTGCTGCTGACCACCGGAGAGGCGGCGCGGATAGGCATTTTCTTTGCCACTTAACCCGACTTTTTCCAGTAGCTGACGTGCCGTGGCGATGGCTTTTTCTTTCGGCTCGCCCTTCACTATCACCGGCCCTTCAATGATGTTTTCCAGCACTGAACGGTGCGGGAACAGATTGAAGTTCTGGAAAACAAACCCTACCTGCTTGCGCAGTTCACGGACGTTATTCTTCTGTTTACTGACAGGCTTACTGGCATCAATTTCGATATTACCGACTTTGATGGTGCCGCCGTCCGGCTCTTCCAGCAGGTTAATGCTGCGTAATAAGGTGGTTTTACCCGAGCCGCTGGGGCCAATGATCGCCACAACTTCCCCGGCATTCACCTGCAAATCAATACCGTGTAACACCGTTTGTCCGTGGAATTTTTTAGTCAGTTGCTTTACGTCAATAGTACTCATGAAGGCTCCTGATCCTGACGGTTAACGCGGTCTTCCAGACGGTTTTGCAGGAAGGATAAAACGGTCGCCAGCACCCAATAAATGACCGATGCCGCCAGATACATGGTGAACACTTCCAGTGTGCGTGAGGTAACCAGTTGTGCCTGCCGGAACAGTTCCGGCACCTGAATAGTCGCCGCCAGCGAGGTATCTTTCACCAGCCCGATGAAACTGTTGCCCAGAGGAGGCAGCGCGGTACGGGCGGCCTGCGGCAAAATCACGCGGCGCAGGGTTTGCCACGGATTCATGCCGATACTGGCTGCCGCTTCCCACTGCCCTTTTTCGATAGACGAAATCGCCGCACGCAGGGTTTCAGAGGTATACGCCGCCGTATTGAGGGAGAGGCCAATCATCGCCGCCGGGATAGGATCCAGCTCAATGCCAAACTGGGGCAGACCGTAGTAAATCATAAACAGCTGGGCGATCAGCGGCGTGCCACGGAAAACGGAGACGTAAAAACGCGACAACCATGACAGTGGCCAGAAATGCGAAAGGCGCATCAGCGCCAGCACGAAGCCCAGAATAAGACCGAACACCATCCCGCCCAGACTGAGCTGAAGCGTAAACAGTGTCCCTTTCAATAAAAATGGTGCTGAATCCAGCACCAGTTGAATACTTTCTTGCATCTAAGACCTTTAGATTTTCTGGATCTTTGAGATATTCACCGATGCTCTAAATAAATGAACTTGCATCAAGTCAGCAAGTGCGCAAGTCCCGATGAGCTTACACAGGTAAGTGATTCGGGCGAGCAAGCGCAGCTAACGCCAAGGCAAGTTCAGTTATGACGAGCATTACTTCGTTACATCCGCGCCGAACCATTTCTGTGAGATCTTCGCGAGTGAGCCGTCCTGCTGCATTTCAGCAATCGCTTTGTTGATCGCGGCCAGCAGTTCCGGGTTGTCTTTGCGGATCGCCACGCCCGATTCCAGACGGGAGAAAGGCGCGCCTGCAACCGCTAAGGTATCACCGGTTTTCTTGACCAGATCCAGTGCTGCCAGACGGTCTACCAGAATAGCGTTGATGCGGCCTACGCGCAGATCCTGATATTTAGTCGGGTCATCATCATAAGTACGGATATCCACACCCTGCACGTTCTGACGTAACCATTGCTCGTAGTTACTGCCCAGACCTACACCGACTTTTTTGCCTTTCAGATCTTCAGGCTTAGTGATGGTGCCTTCCTGTCCTTTTTTGGTCAGCGCCTGAATACCGGAAACAGTGTACGGCGTAGAGAAGTCATATTTTTTCTCACGCTCAGGAGAAATGGTCACCTGATTGATCACCACGTCGATACGTTTAGATTCCAGCGAAGCCAGCATGCCGTCCCATTTGGTCGGTTGCAGTTTCGCTTTCACGCCCATGTGCTGCGCCAGCGCATCCGCAAATTCGACTTCAAAACCGGTCAGTTTGCCGTCTTCACCCTGAAAACTGAACGGAGGATAAGTCCCTTCCAGCCCGACGATCAAAGTGCCACGATCTTTAACTTTCTTCAGTAACCCTTCGTCAGCCAATGCATTGCTGACCATGCCTGCGGTCAGCGTGACCGCAACAGCACCCAGAAGCAAACGACGACGCAGTGTAGAAAAACCCATATTCACCTCAGTTATAGTTAGTTATAGAACGCTATATCCCCTACTAATTTGCGCACAGTAGCACCCACTGCGCCAGTTATCAGGAATATAATTCTATAATCTTAGCTCAAAAAAGCATAAGCAGATTGTAGAGTATTAAACCTGCGGATGATACGCAAACAGTGCCGGTGCGCCGCCGGTGTGAATGAACAGAATCGGGCCTTCTTCCGGGAATAATCCGCGCTCAATACCCTCAAGTAAACCGGCCATCGCTTTGCCGGTATACACCGGATCCAATAACATCGCTTCCTGCTCTGCCAGCAGTTTCACGGCGGCGGTCCCGCCTTCATTTGGCTCACCATAGCGTGGCGCAAAATAGTCGTCCCACAAGATAATTGACGGCGTTTTCTCACCCAGCTGCAATTGTGTTGTCACGTCCCGGGCAATGGCTTCGACTTTCGGACGTTGGGCATCGGCGCTACGTGACACCGTCACGCCAATCAACTGCGTATCCGGCATGAGATGTTGCAACGCAACCGCCAGACCGGCGTGCGTACCGGCGCTGCCTGATGCCACCACCACGGCACTGAAATCCACAAAACTGGCTGAAGATTGCTCGGCGATTTCCAGCGCACATTTCACATAGCCGAGTGCGCCGAGGGCATTGGAGCCGCCAACCGGCACCACGTACGGACGAAAACCTTGTGCCTCCAGGCGTTCAGCTTGTTCGGCAAGTTGCGCCATCGGATCATGCAGTGCGTCGCACATCACCACTTCCACGTTAAAGAGATCCAGCAGCAGACGGTTGCCGTTGGTCAGATAATTTGCTTCGGTAGTGCCGATCGGGTTTTCCAGCAAGGCAACGCATTTCAGGCCCAGTTTAGCGGCTACGGCGGCGGTCTGGCGTACATGGTTTGACTGAATGGCACCGGCAGTGACCAGCGTATCGGCACCTTCTGCCAGCGCAGCCGCGGTCAGATATTCCAGTTTGCGCAGCTTATTGCCCCCCATCGCCAGCGGTGTAATGTCATCACGTTTGATGTAAATATCGCGGCCGACGTATTCAGAAAGACGATGCAGTTTTTCCAGTGGTGTGGCACTGCACAGTAAATCGAGACGATCGAAGGCTTCCAGCCGGGTTTTAAGCAAAGAAATTTTAGCAGGCACAGTGTTCCCCTGACGCACGGCACAGAGCGGTACGAAGTTGTTATCGTTAAAGTAGGTTAGATTCAGAGACGGGTTATTGAGTCAGTATATAAAGAATTTATAGAAACTGCGGACAGATTCAAGACAAAAAAACAGGCTCCCGGAGGAGCCTGTTTGTGCATTGCGCGTCAGTCTGTCTGAGATCCGATTACGCGGATTTCTGCCAGGCCAGATACTGGTCGTATTTGCGCAGGGCAATACGGTAGTTGTCATGACCCGCCACCGGTAAATCACTGATGATTCGCTGGTGGATACTGTCCCCTGAAAGTTTCTCCAGAGGATAGTTGTTTGCAGAGAGGATTTCATCCAGACGGCGGAGGCGGACAACATACTCGCGCACCGTGCTGTGATTCATCTCAGTCTGCTCAAACAGGTATTGCTTAAACGCCATAATGTCAAAATATGACGAATGGCTGTTACAGCTTATCTCACTGCAAAAACGACACAGCGCGGTCAGTTCCTGCGACAGGTTGTGCCACACGTCATCATCAATAGGCTGGTCCATCTTGGCGATGGCCTCTTTATTGATGATTTGCCCGCGAAACACCAGTGCCATCCTGTCGAGTTCTTTTGCACACTGTGAGCAATGAGTCTGACTGTGTTTAAAATCTTTAAGATAACGGCTTAAAGGCCTTGTTTTGATTCCCGCTGGCATAAATTTATTCCTGATAAGGGATATAAAATGTATAACCGGCCAGGAAAAAGCGGATCAGTGGTCGTTAGCCAGACGGGTTCGCAAACGCTTAATCGCCTGACTGTGGAGCTGGCTTACCCGGGATTCCCCGACGTCCAGCACCGCCCCGATCTCTTTTAAATTCAACTCTTCCTGGTAGTAAAGCGTAAGTACCATCTTTTCCCGTTCTGGTAACGCATCGATAGCTTCCATCACCCGGTGGCGTAAATTGCCCTCCAACAGATGATGTAACGGGTTGGCCTCTTCGTGCCCTTCCATCAATGCCTCGGCAGTATCGCCGTGCTCTTCGCGCCATTCGTCATAAGAAAACAACTGGCTACTGTTCGTATCCATTAATATCTGCCGGTACTCCTCGATGGGAATATCCAGCACCTGCGCCACCTCTCCTTCACTCGGCGGTCGCCCTAATTTTTGTTCTGCGCTATGCATCGCCTGAGACACTTCGCGCGCATTACGTCTGACGCTGCGCGGCACCCAGTCGCGGCTACGCAACTCATCAAGCATGGCACCACGAATACGCTGAACGGCATACGTGGTAAATGCCGTCCCCTGCATCGCATCAAAACGCTCAACCGCATTTAACAGGCCGATCCCCCCCGCTTGCAGTAGATCATCAAGCTCTACGCTGGCGGGAAGCCGCACCTGCAAACGCAGGGCTTCATGGCGCACGAGCGGAACATAGCGCTGCCACAAAGAATTTTTGTCTATCACGCCGTCGGCGGTATACAGATCGCTCACTGTCGTAACCTGGCAAATTGAGGGTCAGTATGATTGTGCCAGTGATAACCGCTGTTCAATCGGCTGAATAAGGCCTGAAAAGCACGGTTATTTTGATTATGTCTCGCACATTCTGTTTGCAGACGTCTGCCGGTAACGCGTCAACGATCGATTAAAAAAAGATCACAACCTAAAGATTATCCTAAATTATACCAGTGAATGCGTAGCATTAATCCTTAAGAATGGTAAATTTTGGTTAAAAAAAACCCCGCCGGAGCGAGGTTTGTTCTGTTTATAACCGAACTGCGTAATTTGTCGACTAAGACAATTATTGCAGCAGGGACAATACAGACTGAGGAACCTGGTTAGCTTTCGCCAATACTGAAGTACCCGCCTGCTGCAGGATCTGTGCACGGCTCATGTTGGACACTTCGGTAGAGTAGTCTGCATCCTGAATACGGCTACGTGCAGAGGTCAGGTTGTCAACGGTGTTGCTCAGGTTAGTGATGGTAGACTCGAAACGGTTCTGTGAAGCACCCAGTGAAGAACGCTGAGTATCAACAGCTTTCAGTGCAGCATCAATATCAGCCAGTGGTGAAGTACCCGCAGAAACGCCATTCTCATCAACTTTACCAGTCAGAACGTCGAAGCCTTCAGCGGCTACGGTACGCAGGTTACCATTCACTACGGTACCTGGTGCGCCAGCAGCGATGGCAGCGTCAGCGCCAGCCGTTTTCGCAGCAGAGTAAGTTGACAGGTTACTATCAACTAACAAAGCTGAACTCAGTTGAGTGTCGGCAGTAGTTTTGTCCCCAGCAATAGCACCAGCGGTTGGGTAACCGGTTTTAACTTTAGCCAGCGCAGCAGAAATATCTGCGTCTGAACTCACACCCAGCTTAGTACGTAATGCAACTTCAGCTGTTTTTTCTGTTGCTGAACCCGCCGCTGCATCTGCATAGGCCGTCAGTTCTGTTGCAGCACCAGTCACAACAGCAGCAGCGGCCGTTGCATCAGCAGGTTTAGCAAGTTTAGTGTCATAAGCAGTTTTGTATGCTGCTTCAGCGGTCGTAATATTTGCGCTGGTGTTGATGCTGTTGCTGGATGTACCGTCAGCATTTGCAGCTGCCAGATTCCAGCCTGCGCTTGAACCGATACCGATGCTGATTTGCTCGCCGTCTTTAGAACCCACCTGGAAATCATAAGAACTGGTGGCCGCAGTACGGTTGTCCAAGACTTTAATACCGTTGAAGTCAGTTTGTTTAGTAACGCGGTTGATCTCTTCCATACGTTGGTTAACTTCAGACTGGATGGAGTCGATGTCTGATGCGGAGTTAGAGCTGTTCTGTGCCTGAACGGTCAGGTCACGAATACGTTGCAAGTTGTTGTTGATTTCGCCCAGCGCGCCTTCAGCAGTCTGTGACAGAGAGATACCATCGTTAGCGTTACGGGAAGCAACAGTCAGGCCATTGATGTTAGACGTGAAACGGTTGGCAATCGCCTGACCCGCTGCATCATCTTTTGCGCTGTTGATACGCAGACCAGAAGACAGACGCTCAATGGCGGTGCCCAGGGATGCTTGAGATTTGTTCAGGTTGTTCTGAGTCATCAGGGACAAGCTGTTAGTGTTGATTACCGCCATAGTATGATTTCCTTAAAGTCTGTTAATTAGGTTTAGGCTTTCGGCCTACGGCTTTATCACCGTCCAAACTTGTATCGGCGCTTACACAGGAACCTTTAGCCAGAATTTAAAAAAAACGAAAAAAAACGTTCCCCCGTTTTTTCTTTCTTATATAGGGCAAACTAAACCCGCAAATTACCCCTCATACAGCCAGCTATTCTTGCCATAGAAATTTAGATGCCCGTATGCTGCTTCAGCGGTCGTAATATTTGCGCTGGTGTTGATGCTGTTGCTGGATGTACCGTCAGCATTTGCAGCTGCCAGATTCCAGCCTGCGCTTGAACCGATACCGATGCTGATTTGCTCGCCG
>NZ_JAFMOS010000484.1 GCF_019049755.1 Rahnella perminowiae | reverse complement strand
ATTATTTTCCTATTAGTTAACTAATTGATAAAACATCCTTCACGTTTCTCTATGGCCTGAGGGGTATTTGATGTTGTTAATGGACTTTGGGGAGTAACGGAACCAAAACGCGGTTTAGGGGTTTGAAGTCCAATAGAACGAAAACATACGATACTCCTCATCTTTACTTGAATGTGCGTAACGCATCATAAAGAGCTGTCTTACCAATTTTCAGTCTTCCAGCTGCCTTCCGGACACTCAATCCTTGAGCAATCAAACTCTGCGCCTTCTGCAAACCTTCATCAGTGACTACTGGTTTACGTCCGCCCTTTCGTCCCCTGGCGCTGCAGCAGAAAGCCCCGCCTTGGTTCGTTCACGAATAAGGTCTCGCTCAAATTCTGCCAGTGCTGCAAATATCCCAAAAACCAGCTTGCCCGGAGCTGTCATGGTATCGATGTCTGCCCCCTGCCCTGTTAGCACTTTTAGGCCAACGCTGCGACAAGAATGTCTCCTTCGCGTAAATAGGCCAACGCAGCATCCAGTCCAGGACGTTCGTTTTTCGAACCACTGATGACATCATCAAAAATTCTTTCACAACCAGCCGACCGCAGAGCATCATTTTGCAAATCGATATGCTGATTATCTGTTGAAACACGTGCGTATCCGATCAATGCCATCACTATTTACTCAAAAAGTCTGCTAACTCGTCCGTAAATCATATAGTCGTTTTCCCATAAAACAAGCAGGTTTACGGACAGTCTAATAAATTCCGTTTAACGACCATTTGACGGACAATAGACCCAGACCAGACATCCAGGCATTGTCTTCTGTAACATGACGTTTTCCGGCGGCGATATCCATACACGATTCCTCTCAATATGGTCAAATCTAGTAAATTAAATAGCCGTTATTTAAGGGCGAAGGTAAATCCAGCCTTCATTCTGCAGCGTTACCAGCGTCAGAATGGCGGAAGGAACAATGCTGACAGGCCGGATCAGGCTTTCAGTTACAATGCCCATACCCCTGAGTGAGTTGCTGCAGACATCTAACTGAATGTTATTGTACTTTTTGGCTAAATCTTTCCACTGGTCGGCGCTCTCTGTTTTGTCAACCAGACTATTAACGGCATTCCCATTGAAGACAATCCGGAGTTTATCTGCATTTGTATCGACTGCTTTCAGATAATTAAGTGCGTTATTCAGGCACGGGACAACACGAGATAATTCAGGAACGTGGAACAGGATATTCATTTTTATGCCTTACTGATAATAGGGTGATTACGGCGTCAGGGTTTGCTGCCCATGATAGTGTTCATGGTGTCATCATCAGGCGGTAACCCCTGCTGTTGTTGTAAACGGCCTTTGGGGTTGAGGTAATAAATAGTCGGTGTGGCGTCACTGCCCAAGTTTTCCATCAGCTGAAGGTTACTTTTCAGTGCGCTGGCCACATCCGGGTTGACTGTATCAGGGAGAGATGGCGATGTTTTCCCGTGTGTATTTTCATAATCCTTCAGTGCCTTAGACGGGTCTTTCGCCATCATAATTGCGGCAGCCCGGGGAGTACTTTCCGGACGAAGAATACCGACCAGCAGGACGCGCAACTGTACTTTATCCGAATCCAGCCAGGGACGTGCCTTCTCCCAGAACTGGGCACAGTAAGGGCAAAATGGGTCGAAAAATGCGTAAACAATACGCGGTGCTTTCACATTACCGACTGTAATCCAGCGGCTACTTTCAAGCCGGCTCCACATTTGTTTTCCCATCGGGGCGTAGACATATTTTTCTACCTGCGGATCGCTGAGATTGTTGCCACTGCTGTCGATTAGATTGCCCACAATTGCGTGCTGCTTATCGGGCGTGAGGAATACAGTTGAGCCCTGCCCCTGATACTGGATGACATAGCCATGCAGATTCGGGCCCACATCAAACTGACCTTTGACCTCAAGCCCTTGTTTCTGTAGTGACTGCAATGGCTGAGGAAGTTTTTCAGCAGCCCCCTGCGCCGACATGGTGAACAGGGGGAACAGGAAACACACAAAACACAAGTTGTTAGGGATTTTCATTGTTCTCCGGAAAATCAAATATTGGAATCATGCGCAAGAAATTATTGCCATTATCATATGCAATTTTTTTATATGTTATATTTTTTAGCTATATGCAAAACAGGATGGGTAATATAGGCAAAAAGGCACCGATATTATCCGTACACATAAACAATATTTCTGAGTGTGATACCAAATGAAACCAACAGACAGAAAACTCGCTGTGGAAGGCACTGTTGCAAATAGTCGGTGGTGGTAGACTTATTGTCCCCTTTTACTGAAGGAGCAGGACATGAACCCATTCAAAGGCCGTCATTTTCAGCGCGATATTATCCTGTGGGCGGTGCGCTGGTATTGCAAATACGGCATCAGCTACCGTGAGCTGCAGGAGATGCTGGCTGAGCGCGGTGTCAGTGTAGATCACTCCACGATTTACCGCTGGGTTCAGCGTTATGCGCCTGAAATGGAAAAACGGCTGCGATGGTACTGGCGAAACCCTTCAGGGTTCTGCTCCTGGCATCTCGATGAAACTTATATCAAAGTGAATAGCCGATGGACTTACCTGTACCGGGCTGTTGACAGCAAAGGCCGCACCATCGATTTTTATCTCTCTCCGCACCGTAACAGCAAAGCGGCATATCGTTTTCTCGGAAAGATTTTAAATCACGTGAAAGGCTGGAAGATTCCCCGCCTCATTAACACCGACAAAGCTCCCACATATGGTCGCGCGCTGGCGTTGTTGAAACGAGAGGGCCGCTGTCCACCTGATGTTGAACACCGGCAGATAAAGTACCGGAACAACGTGATTAAATGCGATAATGGCAAACTGAAACAGATAATCAGTGCCACTCTGGGGTTTAAATCAATGAAGACAGCCTATGCAACCATTAAGTGAATTGAGGTAATGCGGGCGCTGCGTAAAGGACAGGCGGAAAACTTCTACTTCGGTCATCCCCTGGGCGAGATGCGTCTGGTGAGCAGAGTCTTTGAAATATAACACCTTTCAATAACACTAACGGCTACCCATCACAAACATTTGCAACAGAGCCTGAAATTATTGCTTTCCTACATTTCTATCGATTCCCTCACCATCTTTCTTGCCTGCTCCAGGTCTTCCGGGCGTGATAGCAAAAACTCCGCCTTCAGTATCCCGTTCACCCTTTCCGCCAATGCGTTCTGATAGCAGTCATAGCCATCTGTCATTGAGCAGATTAGCCCGTGTCTTTCATGGATCGACTGGTAACTTGCTGAACAATATTGTATTCCACGATCCGAGTGATGGATCAGCGGCTGAGTCCTTTTTCTCGGCTTTAAGGCCTGTTTCAGAGCTTGCACGACATTGTCAGTACGCAGATCGCTGTGTACATGGTGGCCCATGATTTTCCTTGAGCAGGCATCCGTTATCAGGCTCAGATAGACCATGCCATTTCGGGTTGGCAGATAGGTAATATCCGCTACCCATACCTGTTCTGGTCGCCTTACCATCACCTGTTCCGGCCCCGTTTTTAATAAATTGGGATGTCGCCGAAAACGGTGATGGCTGTCCGTTGTTTTATGGTATGCCCGTCTGACTGGCACCAGCAGCCGGCGTTCCTTCAGCAAAGAGAACAACCGGCCACGTCCGACATGCAATCCATCATCTGATTGTTTACTCAGCAGATAATGCAGCTTACGGGTCCCGATACGCGCCTGACGTACTCTTATCGTTTTAACAAAATCGATGATCCGGACATCACGAGCCCGTTGCTTACTAAGCCGTGTATTGTGCTGATACCAGGCCTGCCGCCTATGTCCCAGGAACTGGCAGGCCCGGGTAATGGTTGTTTTTTGGGTTTGTTTTTGCGTGAGGACTTGCCTGGCCGCTTTTTTATGACACTGATCCCATAGTCATTTTTCAGCACGTTAACGACAGCATCAAGGAACTCCGCTTTCTGGGTGACCAGCTCAAGCTGTTCTTCAAGTTCCCTGATCCTTTGCTCAGGAGTTAAAGGGGCAGGTGGTTGGCTCATGGGCAACTCCCGGCTGGAGAGATGGGGAAGACCTGGGGCCCAGTTAAGATGGCCATGCTTGCGCAACCAGGTCAGAACGGTCGAACACCATAGCGCAGTTGAGCCTGTTTGTAGGTCATTTCGCCTTTTTCAACCTGCTCAACAACAGCAATTTTAAAAGACAAAGGATAGTCACGTTGTGCGCGTTTAAACTCGGCCATTGTCACGTTCTCCGGATTTAAGTCGAAAACGTGTCAACGCTATTCAGGACGGGTTATAAACTAAAAGAGGGTAAACCTCACGCGACACTCCGTGATGAAACGATTTCATTGTGGGTCTATTAGGTTAGTTAACTTAAAAATCACTTCCTGTATTAACCCTTCTTCTGCCACAGTTTCGAACGTTGCTCCCCTTGCATTCAAATCTAAAGCTCGAACCTGGTGGCATAGAACAACGCCTCGTAAATCTCCACGTTCTGTATCCATAGGTCCTACTGCAACGGTTACACCAGCGGATCTGGCACCGGCCGCAACAGTAGATATAGGACAACATATAGCCACACCCAGTGCGTTATTGAGCTTCTCTACTGTAATTACTATGCAGTAATGTTTGTCTTTCAGCTCACGACCTACGATTGGGTTCGGGTCAAAGTGCCAAATATCACCACGCTCAGGGACCCTTCCATGTGCCATTACCAATATTCCTTACCTACAGATTCAACGCTGGAGAATTCCTTCACATCGTCGTTCAACGCTGCAATTTCTCCCTGGTCAATCTGGCTTAACAGTTCATCCACAGTAAAAGCGCCGCGGGCCTTGCGAGTTGCCGGAGCAAAACTTAGCTCGGCTCCTTGACGTTTTACTGTTATTTCTGTGCCTACGGCCCAACCAGCTGCAGCTGCGTATTCGCGGGGAATAGTCACGATCATGGCTCCGCCTTGTTGGCGAACTTTTACAGTTTGCATTGTGTTCTCTCATTAGTTCTACATAGTAGCACTACTGTAGCACTATGTAGAACTCTTGCAAGTTAGAATTCAGCTGTGCAAGTTTATTTCTTTAAAACAATTCTTCCGCCCTTTTCCAGCTATCTACCTTGTTCTACATATGTAACTCATTGCTGCAGGGGAGTTAAACTGTTACAGGGGGCTGAAGCCCAACCGTACGAAAACGTACGCTAAGTACGTTCTTTAACCACATATCAAATCTATTAGGTCAGCCTGAAAAGTGGGTAACATCACGCGGCAAAGTTATTTATCATAAAATTCAGTATCATCCTATGTTCTATATTTTCTAGATCCAAACTTAAGTTATTACGTCAGTTGCTACTACCCTCACCGCCAAAGGATGTGTTCAAGCCTGACGTCACGTATCTTCTAATTCTCCATTGCGGAGATATCGCAAACAGCACCAGCGGAATACCAATCCAAATCAAAGAATCAGCCACCCCCAATTCTTCTGGCCAACTCAACAACCAGGGCGGATACCAGTAAATTTATAAAGGTTAACAATGAGGTATTTCGACGAGAGGAAAATAGGTTACTAGCAAGCACTTTAGCTGCTGTCCGGGACTGATAGACGCCAGCAATAAAATATACGATCCCTAGCATAAGGAATTCAACCCACATACTAGGGGTGTAATGGCAGAGAATAAATGTAAGAACCAGCCCGAAGCATAAGGCAGTTCCAGCCGCCGTCTTGATCCTGTGTTTGAGTAAGCTTCCCAGGCGATAAGAAAGGGCACTTGTTGTAATGCCGGCGCAGATCATCCATTCAGGATGTGAAGTATTCACACCGAATAATGTCGGGATAAGAGACAGGATGAAATACAGCATTGATGACCAGGATATCATGGAGATGACGTTGCAAATGAGGTTGGTTCTAGTGAGTGCTTCCTGCTTCTTTGTAATCCCTCTGTCTTTCAGTGGTTTCCTGATAAACCCTGTCATCAGAAGAAAACAAGCCACTCCATAGACTAACTGCAGCTTTAGCAGAAGCGTAAAAGATGCAAGGGCAATCACCGCTGCTGATAAAAAAGGGATTAGCGTCGCAACATACAACAGCGTCTGATTTCTTAACCGATAACTTTCTGCAATTTCCTCTTCATTTTCTGAATTTGCTACCAGCAGCATGCAGAACAGATAGATGATCCCGGCGCTAAAACCGGTGACAAAACGTGATATCAGGAACGACTGTAGACTGCTGCTTGAACCCGCGAAGAGAGACGCTACGCAAAATATCATGCAAAATAAAAGCGCAAAGAGGACATTTTTCCTGCCATTAAGCAAAAAAGCGCCAATCAGCTGACCTACGGCAAGTCCGCTCAGATAAGTTGAAAAAAAACCTGCCCATTAAGGGCAGGTAAACTTTGCTGTAAATAGGGTATCGCAGGCGCTAACAAATCCATGCTTACTGGATTGATTGCAGCCAGTATTACCACTGAAATGCGGTAAAAAAATGACATAGGGTTCCTGCTAAATATTTGAATAGGATCTTTTCACTGAAATAGCCCTTTTTATCAACGACGGGAATTCACGCGGTGTCGGTAACGATTCAATTTCAGAGACCGTCAGCCACTTAAATTCACCCTCAGCATTTATAAGGTTAGCCGGCAGGATACAAAGATAGATCATATCCAGGTGCCAGTGCCATCCACCCGCTTTTTCCGGGATTTTTTCGCAAAGTAAAGTGAGAGGTATTGGAAGTTCAGCTACGCTTGCAGGATCCAAGTCCAAAGACTGACGTTCCTGAATCTGGCACGATATAATGGTTGGCGTAACGCCTACTTCCTCGAACACCTCGCGTAACAGTGCCTCCTGCGGCTCCTCATTCTCCTCGATATGACCACCGGGATAGAGCCACATCTGCAATTTCTTATGAAAATGCATCAGAATGCGATCATGTTCATCCAGGATAATCGCCGAAGCGGTGAAATGCTTAACTCCCTCACGAAGCATAGGATTAAATCTCATTCAGAATGTTGGCGATTTGTTCAATATCCTGTTCTGTAATTCCAGGATGTACTGGGATCTGGATAAGCCGCTGAATCATGTTTTCTGAATTAGGGCAGTTGGCTGAAATATGGCTGTAAACCTCGCGCTTATAAAACACGTTATAACCATATTTGACTTGATCAATAACTATACCGGCATCGTTCACTCTACGAAGCACTGTTCCCGGATCAGAAACGTCACTGTTCAGCTTAAATACCAGATTGTAGTAATTAGGACGCCCATCGCCAAAGCTGAGCTCGTCAAACGGCCGACCTGGCTTAAGCCGTGACTTAACTGCGTCAGCATTGGTCCTGCGAATGGAGACCTGTTCCTCGATATCAGGCAGTCTAGCAATACCCAGTGCGGCTTGTAGAGCACCCAACTTGTAGTTCACGCCGGACCTTTTACCTGACAGGTTGCCCAGCCGGGTAAACATGGTCAGGTTTTGAGCGGTTTCCTGACAATCTGTAAGTACGAATCCACCTTCTCCGGTCGCAAGGATCTTACGATCATGCGTTGAGAAACAACTCATGTCACCAAAGGTGCCGGTAAACTTGTTGCCGAATTTAGCACCGTGGGCATGCGCACAGTCTTCAATCAGGGGAATGCCATGTTCTGCCAGGATTTTTCGAGTTTCATCCTGATTGAAGGGATAACCCCATAAAGGGACGATCAATGCAGCCTTTGTTTTGCTGCTGATGGATTTGCGCAGGCTGTCCGGGCAAAAATCCAGACAGTTTTCACGTACATCAACGGGGACAGGGATTGCCCCATTTTCAGTAACTGGAAAGAGCGAAGGCAGGACCGCAGGTGCCGGGACGAGAATTTCATCTCCCGGGCGAACACCGGCACACCAGAGTGCTGCCTAGATTGCGGTGCTTCCGGAAGACACCGCTATAGCGTGTTTAGCACCAAAGTATGAAGACAGCGTATTTTCATAAATGCCAATAATGTCTGCTGTTCCAGATAATTGTCCATCGCGTAAAATAGACAGAATCATTTCTTCATCGCGAACAGAATGATGCAGGTATTTGTCAGATATTTTTTTCATTATTACCGCACTCAGTATTTAATTATAATGCCGACATCATCGCTTTCACCCTGACATAATTCAGAGTAAAACTGCGGAATGTCTGTAAGCGTAAACCCAGTGCCGTATGTAGCCATTAAGCCAGTACTGATAACTTAGACGCCCACCTGTTACAGACGGACATCTAAGTATGGAATCCCAGTCCTGGCGAAAAGAACCCCGTAAAAATTATTCGAATGACTTCAAGATACGTATGGTCGAACTGGCTTCCCGCCCCGGTGCCTGCGTTGCTCAGATTGCCCGCGAAAACGGCATCAACGATAACGTCATCTTTAAATGGCTGCGACTCTGGCAGAATGAAGGCCGTATATCACGTCGCCTTCCGGCAACAGTTGAATCTTCACCATCACCGACAATGCTGCCTGTTGAGGTGATACCTGATCCGACACCATCAGCCGGGATGAATACTGAACCGGGTCAGCTCTCAGCGCTGAATGCCTCCTCCTGTTGTGTTGAGTTCCGTCACGGTAAAATGACGCTGGAGAACCCGTCACCAGAGTTGCTGGCCGTGCTGCTTCGCGAGCTGACCGGGAGAAGCCAATGATATCCCTCCCGTCAGGCACCCGTATCTGGCTGGTTGCCGGTGTGACCGATATGCGTAAATCGTTCAATGGTCTGGGCGAGTTGGTACAGCATGCACTTGATGAAAACCCGTTCTCCGGCCACCTGTTTATCTTCCGTGGCCGTCGCGGCGATACCGTGAAAATACTCTGGGCTGATGCTGACGGCCTGTGCCTGTTCACCAAACGTCTGGAAGAAGGCCAGTTCATCTGGCCTGCTGTACGCGATGGTAAAATCGCCATCACCCGCTCACAGCTCGCCATGCTCCTCGATAAGCTGGACTGGCGTCAGCCCAAAACAGCTCGCCTTAACTCTCTGACAATGTTGTAAAAAGCGCATGACCGCATTATAAATGGGGTCATGAGTCAGGACTATCTCGCCCGTATCGCCGCGCTGGAAGACGCGCTTCGCCAGAAAGACAGTCAGCTTAGCCTCGTTGCAGAGACTGAGTCGTTCCTGCGTTCTGCGCTGGCCCGCGCAGAAGAGAAAATAGAGAACGAAGAGCGCGAAATAGAGCATCTGCGGGCACAGATAGAAAAACTGCGGCGGATGCTGTTCGGTACCCGTTCAGAAAAACTTCGCCGACAGGTTGAAGACGCAGAAGCCCTGCTGAAACAGCAGGAGCAGCAAAGTGATCGCTACAACGGACGAGAAGACGATCCACTGGTACCTCGCCAGCTGCGCCAGTCCCGCCATCGTCGCCCGTTACCGGAACATCTTCCCCGCGAAATAAACAGGCTGGAGCCAGCCGAAACCTGCTGTCCTGGTTGCGGTAGTGATATGGCATATCTCAGTGAAGTCAGCGCGGAACAGCTGGAGTTGGTCTCCAGCGCCCTGAAAGTGATCCGCACGGTCAGGGTGAAAAAGGCCTGTACCCGATGCGACTGTATCGTTGAAGCGCCTGCACCATCTCGCCCCATCGATCGGGGTATCGCCGGGCCGGGTCTGCTGGCCCGCGTGTTAACGGCCAAATACTGCGAACACCTGCCGCTATATCGCCAGTGCGAAATCTTTGCCCGTCAGGGCGTGGTTCTGAGCCGGGCTCTGCTCTCCAACTGGGTGGATGCCTGTTGCCGGTTAATGGCCCCACTGGATGAGGCCCTTTACCACTACGTGATGGACTCCCGCAAACTGCATACGGATGATACTCCGGTGCCGGTACTGGCACCGGGCAGAAAGAAGACGAAAACCGGGCGCATCTGGACATATGTCCGTGATGACAGAAGCGCAGGTTCATCAGATCCGCCAGCGGCATGGTTCGCCTTCTCGCCGGACAGGCAGGGGAAACATCCTCAGCAACATCTTCGGCACTATAATGGTGTGCTGCAGGCGGATGCCTTCGCAGGCTACGATCGGTTGTTCAGCGTAGAACGTGAAGGAGGTCCGTTAACCGAAGCGGCCTGCTGGGCCCACGCGCGCAGAAAAATCCACGATGTCTATATAAGTACTCAAACGGCCACAGCAGAGGAAGCCCTGAAACGTATAGGTGAGCTGTACGCAATCGAAGAAGCCATACGCGGCCTCCCTGCAACTGAGCGGCTGGCAGCCAGACAGTCCCGGAGTAAGCCGCTGCTGATATCACTGCATGACTGGTTGGTGGAGAAAAGTGCCATTCTGTCAAAAAAATCCCGGCTGGGCGAGGCGTTCGCTTATGCGCTAAACCAGTGGGAAGCGCTGTGTTATTACGCGGATGACGGACTGGCAGAGCCTGACAATAATGCAGCGGAACGAGCGCTGAGGGCCGTGTGTCTTGGGAAAAAGAATTATATCTTCTTCGGTAGTGATCATGGTGGTGAGCGTGGTGCACTACTGTACGGCCTGATCGGTACGTGCAAACTCAATGGTATCGATCCAGAAGCCTACCTTCGCCATATCCTGAACGTCCTGCCGGAGTGGCCTTCCAATAAAGTGGCAGAACTGCTGCCATGGAACGTGGTTCTCACCGATAAATAACCGTCAATACGGCGCTGCCTTTACGCTTACCACCTCCATACAAATAATTCAATCATTCGAGCACGATATATCGTGGATGCGTGTGGTGCCGGGGGCCCCTTACCACGAACGCTGGAAGGAGTTTACGCGCGCACTGTCCCTTTTTCCCGCGTGTATCTTGAATCTGCTCCTGAAAAACCAGTGATATCGTATCACGCCAATACTTACATTTTGCCTCTGAGTAAAACGATCGTTCAGATTGGTGGGAGTGAGCGTCATAGTGCACCGACGTTGGATAGCTTGCCTCTCAACGGCAAGGACAGCGAAACGCTGTTACTGCAGAAGTTAGCCAGCACTGGCATTCATGCCGATGGGTTTCAACTTCTGCAGCAATTTGTTGCCTGGGATTCATGGACCTCTGATGGCAGACCAGTCATCGGGTTCAGTCAAACCCAACCACGTGTGATGACTGTTGCCGGGTTCAACGGTGTGGGGTTCAAACTCGCGTCTGGTGTTGCTGCAATTGCGGTTCGTCAGCTCTTGGACGCCTTGCACTATATTAGTGGACCTGCAATTTCCGCAGATTTGGCAACGTTGTTTTCTCCGGGACGTTTTACCCGAAAGGAGGGAATATGCGTATAGGATTTACAGCCGCTTTCAGTACGGAAGTGACTATTCATGCGAGAGGTTTTCTTCAAGGGATATTTCTGGGTGCTCAAATGTATCCGGATATTCGTGAGGCGGAATGGATCTTTTATGACGACAATGCCAGTGTGGCTGGAGGTCTTAAAGCCGCTGAATTTTTCATTCGCCAGAACGTTGATGTCGTGATCGGACATTTTGCGTCTGAATCAGCTGCGGCCGCTCTCCCGCTTTATAAAACACATGCCATACCCTTGATTCTACCGGCTTCGACCTGTGCTTCCTTAACTCAGCGTTCTGATCTGGTCTTCCGTTTATGTGCATCCGATGAAACGCTGGCACGTAAGCTGGTTGGTTACCTCACACGCAGTGCAGTATCCCGATATGCCTTATTCTGTGATGAAAGTCTGCACGGGCGGCAACAAGCATCTGAAATTGAAACGCTGCTTGTAACGTTACCCATAGAGCGAGTCGCGTTACCGGGTAACGCAGAGGTGGTGATATTTTGCGGACGTCTCAAAGCCAGTACTGAATACCTGAAAACACTCCGTTCAGCCTCCCTGAAGGTTCCGGTATACCTGACGGATGACGCCTATTCAGACGCTCTGTTTAACGGGATATCAGATCCAGGGGAAGTCATTGTATTCAGTTTCCCACCAGGAGGAGAACAAAATTCAGTTGAGTATCAACAAGTGCAGCATAGCTGCCAGACGTATTTCAAACATGATTTATTATTGTATACCAGTGAAACTATTTCAGCTTTATCTTTAATAAATTATAAGGGTTTGGATCGGCGAAGCATCACTAACTTATTAAAGA
>NZ_JAFMOS010000485.1 GCF_019049755.1 Rahnella perminowiae | reverse complement strand
GCCGCCCAAGACACAGGTAATTGATCAAGTATTACAAAGCGCATTAGCCTTACCGTTAACCTTTCACTCCCCCTGCCGTTAAGCCGCCCACCAGCCAGCGTTGAGCAATCAGGAACACTGCCGTAATCGGAATGGCAGACAGAATCGCCGCCGCGGCAAAGTCACCCCACAGATAATTTTGCGGATTCAGATATTGCTGCATGCCGACCGCCAGCGTGTAGCTGTTGACGTCTCGCAGCAGTAACGATGCCACCGGCACTTCGGTAATAGCCGCGATGAACGACAGAATGAACACCACTGCCAGAATAGGTACAGACAGCGGCAAAAGCACCAGACGGAATGCCTGCCACGGGCTGGCACCATCCAGCGCGGCCGCTTCTTCCAGCGAGCCGTCGATGGTTTCGAAATAACCTTTGATGGTCCAGACGTGCAGGGCGATACCGCCCATATAGGCAAATATGACACCGCCATGCGTATTCAGCCCGAGAAACGGCACGTACATGCCGAGACGGTCAAACAGGGCATATAACGCCACCAGTGACAGCACCGCCGGGAACATCTGGAAAATCAGCATCCCTTTGAGCAGCGAACTTTTACCGCGGAATTTCATGCGGGCAAAGGCGTAGGCGCAGGTGGTAGAAAGCGCGACGATGCCGACAGCGGTAATCCCGGCGATCTTGACCGAATTCCACAGCCACAACATGACCGGAAACGGCGGTGGCGTGATGCTGCCGTCGCTGTTGGTGACGGCAATCCCGAGTGCCAGTTTCCAGTGATCCCACGAGACCTGATCCGGGATCAGACTGCCGGTGGCAAAGTTACCCGGGCGCAGCGAAATGGCGAATACCATCAGCAACGGGAACAGGATCAGCGCCAGAAAGCACAGCAGTAAAAGGTGCGTCATCAGCAATCTGACTTTCTGCGACTTCGGTTTAACCATGGGCATTGTCTGTTTCTCCTTAGTCGAATTTCATGCGTGATGCTTTCAGGTTCACGATAGCCAGCGCACCCACCAGCAGGAAGATCAGCGTGGCAATCGCCGCCGCCAGCCCGAAGTCCTGCCCGCCGCCGCCTTCAAAGGCGATGCGATAGGTGTAGCTGACCAGCAAATCGGTATGACCCGCTGGCGTAGTGGTGCCGAGCATGTCCGGCCCGCCGTTGGTCAGCAGTTGGATCAGTACGAAGTTATTAAAGTTAAACGCGAAACTGGCGATCATCAGCGGCGTCAGCGGTTTGATCAACAGCGGGAGCGTGATGCGAAAGAAGTTCTGCATCGGCGTCGCGCCGTCCATTGCGGATGCTTCGTAAAGATCGTCTGGGATCGCTTTCAGCAGGCCCATGCACAGGATCATCATGTACGGATAACCGAGCCAGGTGTTGACGATAATGATCATGCTTTTGGCGGTCCACGGATCGCTGAACCATGCCGGTTTGATACCAAACAGCGCGCTGAGCATCAGGTTTATTTCACCGAAGCTCTGATTGAATAACCCTTTGAAAATAAGAATCGAAATAAATGCGGGAACGGCGTAAGGCAGGATCAGCAGGATACGGTACGCCGCTTTGCCCCTGAGTTCTTCCCACTGTACGACGCAGGCCAGCACCATGCCGACCGCGACGGTGAGCACCACAGTCAACAGGGCGAACACCACGGTCCAGACAAAAATGGACAGGAACGGTTTCTGGATCCCTTCGTCATGTAGCACGCGCAGGAAGTTGCCCCAGCCAATGCCGACGGTAAAGCCCGGGCTGAGTTTTTCGGCCTGCCATTCGCCCTGGGCGTTTACAGCCTGATAGAAACCGGTGTCCATATTCGGGCGGTAAATCGTGCCGGTTTGTACGTTGGTCAGTTGCTTCTTATCTTCACCGGGTTTGTACAACGCCTGCGTGCCGGAGAACTGGCGCAGTGAACTCATGCGCAGCATTTCGCCGTCGGGTAATTTCGCTGAGATCAGACCGAGCGCCAGACGGTTTTGTGTCACCACCCGTAATCCGGCTTTTTCAGCCGATGGCGCGGTTTGCGGCAGCATGTCCAGCGTTTGCGGCGCCTGAGCGTTGAAAGCAAAAGGCGGGGAAACCAGCGTCTCGCCGTTATCCGCTGACGTCAGTGCCAGTTGCCATTTATCACCGGCGGGGTAGAGGGCGAAATTCAGCACCTTGCCGCCCTGGAATTCACGTCCCATCAGCACAGACTGTGCGCGCTCAAAGGTCAGCTGATTAGTACTGCTGTAGTTGGTGAAGGCGATTGCGATGGTGCAGATCAGCGGGAACAGCACAAATAACAACATCCCGGCCAGACCGGGGTATACATAGCGCCACGAATAGGCGCGGCGGTTGCCATAAATGTATAAGCCGACACCGGAGAGGATCAGGGTCAGAATGGCAAAAAGGGTTTCGCCCTGCGCATACATCAGCACGATCAGATAACCGGTAAAGCAGGCGAGCAGGGCGATGATCAGCCATTTGAACGCATTGCTGAACGGCCGTTTTTTGGCTCTTGGCATAAGGACAATCCTTGTGGTGGCGGTGTGCAACCCGTGAGTTGCGCACCGTTCATTGAGCTAATGCTTTGGCATTACTTGGTAATGCGTGTTTCTACGTCTTTCAGCGCTTGTACAACGGTTTGTCGGCCATTTACCGCGTTAATGATTGCGCTGCGTTCTGCATACCAGAAGGCGCTCATCTGCGGGATATTTGGCATGATTTCACCGTTCTTCGAGTTAGCCATGGTGGCAGCAATGCGCGGGTCTTTTTCCAGTTTTTCCTGATAAGACTTCAGCGCCACGGCACCCAGCGGTTTGTCCTTGTTCACCACGGCCAGACCGTCATCAGTGATCAGGTAATTTTCCAGGAATTCTTTCGCCAGTTCTTTGTTCGGGCTGGCGGCATTGATACCGGCCGTCAGTACGCCGACGAACGGTTTAGACGGTTTGCCGTGGAACGTTGGCAGCAGCGTCACGCCGTAGTTGATTTTGCTCTTGTCGAGGTTTGACCATGCCCACGGACCGTCAATGGTCATGGCGGTCTGGCCTTTGTTGAACGCGGCCTCAGCAATGGAGTAATCGGTGTCAGCATTAATGTGCTTGTTTTTCACCAGATCGATAATGAATTGCAGACCAGCCTGTGAACCTGCGTTATTCACGCCGGTGTCTTTAATGTTGTATTTACCGTCTTCATATTTGAACGCATAACCGCCATCAGCCGCGATGATCGGCCAGGTGAAGTACGGTTCCTGCAAGTTCCACATGATGGCGCTCTTGCCTTTGGCGCGTAGCTCTTTATCCAGCGCCGGGATCTCTTCCCAGGTTTTTGGTGCTTCTTTAATGATGTCTTTGTTGTAAATCAGTGACAGCGCTTCAACCGCGACCGGATAGCCGATCAGCTTGCCGTTGAAGGTGACTGCATCCCAGGTGAACGGGAACAGTTTATCTTTAAAGGTCTGATCCGGGCTGATTTCAGCCAGCAGGCCGGATTGTGCGTAGCCGCCAAAACGGTCATGTGCCCAGAAGATGATGTCAGGGCCGCCGCCGGTGGCGGCCACTTGCGGGTATTTTTCTTCCAGCTTGTCAGGATGCTCTACCGTCACTTTAATGCCGGTGTCTTTTTCAAATTTCTTACCGACTTCCGCCAGGCCGTTATAGCCCTTGTCACCGTTAATCCAGATGACCAGTTTCCCTTCTTCTATTTTGGCGAACGCGGAAGATGACAGCACCAGCGTAGCCAGCGCCGAGAGTGCCAGTGTGTGTTTAACAATCTTCTTAATGCTGAGGGTCATAATCCAATCCTTTTGTAGTCGGTTTTTTTATCGTCTGAGACGGAAAAGACAGGGTACGACGCCAGTGTGGATTCAACCTGTCGGCGCTTCATCATCCCCCTCTCTACGCCCCCGTCTCTCAGAATGTGATCCCGCCGACACTCTCAGGCGTTATGTGGCTCATCACTCAAAATTATGCTTCGTTTTTTGCCATTCAGATCACGAATTTGATTTTTGGTATGAACTTTCATCCGTTTACGGGAAACCGTCATCCTCCCTGCTCCTCCCCCATGAAAAACTTTGTTACGGATGATTACGATAACCGGCTAATCCTTCACTCTCCGTTGCATCGAGTTTTCTCGCTGGCAACAAGTACAGGAGTTCAGGATGGCGAGCGTTTCCCTTAACAGCGTGTACAAAGCCTTTGGCGATACCGTGATTTCCAGTGATATCAATCTGGAAATAGAAGAAGGCGAGTTTGTTGTGTTTGTCGGGCCGTCCGGCTGTGGTAAATCCACGCTGCTACGCATGATTGCTGGTCTGGAAGACATCACGTCCGGTGAACTAAAGATTGGCGATAAACGCATGAACGAAGTACCGCCCGCCGATCGTGGCATTGGCATGGTGTTCCAGTCTTATGCGCTTTATCCGCACCTGTCCGTGGCAGAAAACATGTCTTTTGGCCTGAAGCTGGCCGGTGCGAAAAAAACCGAGATCAGCCAGCGGGTGAATCAGGTATCCGAAGTGTTGCAATTGGCGCACTTGCTGGACCGACGCCCGAAAGCGCTTTCCGGCGGACAACGTCAGCGCGTGGCGATTGGCCGTACGCTGGTTGCCGAGCCGACGGTTTTTCTGCTTGACGAGCCCCTTTCTAACTTAGATGCCGCGCTGCGTGTGCAGATGCGCATTGAAATTTCACGCCTGCATAAGCGCCTGAAACGCACCATGATTTATGTGACTCACGATCAGGTCGAAGCGATGACGCTGGCCGATAAAATCGTGGTGCTCGATGCCGGACATATCGCTCAGGTCGGTAAGCCGCTCGGGCTGTATCACTATCCTGCCAACCGCTTTGTCGCCGGTTTTATCGGCTCTCCAAAAATGAATTTCCTGCCGGTGAAAGTCACCGGTGCTGAACCTGCACGTGTGCAGGTCGAGTTGCCAAACCGCCAGCAAGTCTGGCTGCCGGTGGAGGGGACCAACGTTAACGTCGGCAGCAACCTGTCACTGGGTATCCGCCCTGAACATCTTCTGCCAAGCGACGTCGCTGAAGTGACGCTTTCCGGCGAAGTGCAGGTTGTCGAGCAACTGGGTAACGAAACACAGATCCACATCCAAATTCCGGCAATTCGTCAGAACCTGGTGTACCGCCAGAACGACGTGGTGCTGGTAGAAGAAGGTGCAACATTCGCCATTGGTTTGCCGCCACACCGCTGTCATCTGTTCCGCGAGGATGGCACTGCATGTCGCCGGTTACACCCAGAACCTGGTGTTTGAAAGCACGCGATCCCCTACAGGAGAAAATGATGATCACAATGCGTAGTTCTTCCCTGGCGCTGGCAGTGGCTGCTGGCATCCTTTCTACACAAGCAATGGCGGTAGATTTCACCGGTTATGCCCGTTCGGGTATTGGCTGGACCGGCAGCGGCGGCGAACAGCAATGTTTCAAAGCAACCGGTGCAGACAGCAAATACCGTCTTGGTAACGAATGCGAGACGTATGCAGAGTTGAAACTGGGTCAGGAAGTGTGGAAAGAAGGGGATAAGAGCTTCTATTTCGACACCAACGTGGCGTATTCCGTCTCTCAACAGAACGACTGGGAGTCAACCGATCCGGCTTTCCGCGAAGCCAACGTGAAGGGTAAGAACCTGATCGAATGGCTGCCGGGCTCCACCCTCTGGGCGGGTAAGCGTTTCTACCAACGTCATGATGTTCACATGATCGACTTCTACTATTGGGATATTTCAGGTCCTGGTGCGGGTCTGGAAGATATCGATCTGGGCTTCGGTAAATTGTCTCTGGCTGCAACCCGTAATACCGAAAGCGGCGGTTCATACGGTTATATTGCCGACCAGCGTAACGAAGTGCCAACCTCCAACGACGTGTTCGACGTGCGTCTGGCGGGTCTGCAAACTAACCCGGGCGGCGTACTGGAGTTAGGGGTGGATTATGGTCGTGCCAATGCGCGTGACGGTTATTCACTGGCGGATGATGCCACCAAAGACGGTTTCCTGGTCACTGCGGAACATACGCAAAGCATTTACAACGGCTACAATAAATTCGTTCTGCAATATGCTTCTGACTCCATGACCGATCCGGGTCAGGGCACGGCAAACGGCCACTCTAATGGCGCAGCCATCAATAACAACGGCAGCATGGTGCGCGTTCTCGATCACGGTGCTATCGACTTCAACGACACCTGGAGCCTGATGTACGTGGCAATGTATCAGGACGTTGATCGTGATAACAACAACGGCACCACCTGGTATACCGTCGGTGTCCGTCCGATGTACAAATGGACCCCGATCATGAGTACCTTGCTGGAAGTGGGTTACGACAACGTGAAATCTCAGCGTACCGGCGACAAAAATGGTCAGTACAAAGTCACCCTGGCGCAACAATGGCAGGCTGGCGACAGCATCTGGTCACGTCCGGCCATCCGCGTGTTTGCCACTTATGCGAACTGGGATGAAAAATGGGGTTACGACACCGATACCGGCACAAACAATGGCTTAGCGATGAATGATACCAGCACCCGTACCTTCAGCCGTGGTAATGACGATGAAGTGACCTTCGGCGCCCAAATGGAAATCTGGTGGTAAATTTTTCCTTCCTCCTTCGCGCTGCCGATGCGTTGGCTGCGCGTCCTCGCCCCGGTCACGTAGTTGTCTACGCTCCCGGGGACTTGGACGCTTGCCGCCTTCCGGCAACCCGAAAGAGTTTGGAAAAATGGCAATGTAAGCTTTAAAAATCGCAGTAAAGAAGATGTGCTGGCTGGCGGATTGTCGCTGATGACCGCCAGCCTTCATGGTGATTTCAAAGGAACCAATAATGAAAAAGAATCTGCTGTCACTGTGTCTGTCGCTGAGCCTGTTGGCTGCTGTCCCTGCGGGAGTGAATGCTGCGCAAAATGATGCGAATACGGCACCGGCTATTTCCAGCCAGACCTTACGCAACCTTTCATGGACGCCGCTGGTTCCGCCAGTGACGCAGGATGTCACGCTGGGCACGTCCAGCGCTGAAATTAATCAGGGTGAAATTCAGGGTGCTGTCGGGGCTTTCGCATTACCTGCTGACCGTGGCTCGCTTGAAATCACACTGACCAGTATCGCGACCGGTAAAACCGTGTATGCGCCGAATGTTCTGGTGCTGGATGAGCAGATGCGTCCGGCGGCATTTTATCCTTCCAGCTATTTCCCGTATCAGAAACCAGGGATCGTGTCGAGTGACCGTCTGGAAGGCACACTGAAACTGACGCCGGCGTTGGGTCAGAAACAAATTTATTTGCTGGTGTACACCACCCGTCAGGATCTGGCAGACACTACGCAGATGGTCAACCCGGCGAAAGCCTTTGCGGCAGGGGTAGGTAATGCGGTGCCGGATATCCCGGATCCGATTGCCCGTCACACGCCAACCGGCACGCTGAGCCTGAAAGTGACCGCTGAGCAAAAAACCGGCAACGTGATGATCGGCCAGATCTTCCCGTCATCCGCACCTGCAGCGGCAGCACCGGTCGTCGTCGGCAGCACACAGGCTCCTGCACCTGCGGCAGCCCCGGCAAAACCGTCTGAGCCAATGCTCAGTGATTCCGAAACTTACTTTAACGACGCGATTAAGAAAGCAGTGAAAGCAGGGGACGTTGATAAAGCCCTGAAACTGCTGGACGAAGCTGAACGTCTGGGTTCCAAAACCGCCCGTAAAACCTTTATTGAAAGCGTGAAGCACTAAGCTTTTCAGGGCATCCCCCGAGAAGAAGCTGGCAGTTTTTGTTAGCGCCTCCCCCTGCGAAGGGGGAGGAAGCCGCCCAAGCCCGGTCATCCCGATACCCGTTTGCCTTCATTTCTTTTTCTCCCTTCTATTTGTTACCCTGTTGTTAATTCATTCAGCGGGGGATTTATGGTGTCTGCAAACTGGGTCGATTTATCGAAAGATAAAGACAGCGGGATCGAGACGATCCACGCCCATTTCGAAGGCCATGCTTACGATCCTCACTGGCATGACAGTTATCTGGTCGGTGTCACCCAGTACGGTTTGCAGCAGTTCAGCTGCCGCCGCCAGAAGCATCAGAGCCTGCCGGGTAAAGTGTTTATGCTCGAACCAGGCGAAATTCATGACGGCGATGCCGTGCAGCCCGGCGGTTTCACCTATCACATGTTGTATCTCGATCCGCAATGGCTGTGCCGTGAACTGGCGGCACGGCGTGATTCCCTTTCTTCGGCCGGTGATCCGAGTTTCGAAAATACCTTAGCGCAGGATCCGCAACTGGCACTGGCGACGTCGCAGGCATTTCAGGCGCTGCATGGTAAAGACCTGCGCATCGTGCGTCAGACTGCGCTCGACGGGCTGCTCAGTGCGCTGGGCGGTCATCTCACCTGGCAGCCGCCGCGCTCACAAGGCGTTGCACCGTGGTCACGGGTGGCGCATCAGGCACGGGAATATCTGCATGCCCATCTGCACGAAGATATCGGTCTTGAGCAACTGGCGGCAGCGACCGGCGAAAGCCGTTTTGTAGTCAGCCGTGCGTTTAAAGCTGAATTTGGACTACCGCCGCATGCCTACCTTATTCAGCTGAAACTGACCCGTGCCCGCGAAGGTCTGGCGCGGGGACACACACCGGCAGCGGTGGCGGCGGATTTAGGCTTTGCCGATCAGAGCCATCTCGGGCGCTGGTTCCGCCGTGCATATCAGCTAACGCCTGCGCATTACCGGCGTTTATGCACAAATCTTCCAGATTGAGAAAAAGCGACAGGCTAAGCTCGGCACTCAACTGAACCGGAGCCTGTCATCATGAATACGTCTGCAACAATTCTGCCCCCGTCCCCGGAACGCTGTGTGATTGTGATCAATCAGCAACTTGCCGCCGGACACGCCGCCAATGCCGCCGCCGTACTGGCCCTGACGCTCGGGCAACGCCATCCGTCGCTGGTAGGCGCACCATTGGTTGATGCCGATAACCGCGAGCATCCGGGGCTGATCCCGATTGGTATCAGCGTGCTGGTTGCCGACAGCGAACAGCTCACGCAACTCCATCAGCATCTGCTTAATGACGACGAAATGGATGGTATTATTTTCCCGGTCGGGGGACAGCAGACCACTGATTATGCTGCCTTTCGCGAAGCGGTGTCTGTTGTACCGACGGACAATCTGCAACTGCTGGGTATCGCGCTGGCGGGCAAAAAGAAAGTGGTGCGTAAGCTGACCGGCAAACTCGCTTTGCTCGGCTGACGCCTGTCATTTAAGTGTCACACTTGTTCTCTACTCTCCTGATATTCAAACTAATATCAGGAGTTTTCCCGTGCGCAAGACCCTCGTTGCTCTGCTGCTTTTCACCCTCGGTTCCACGTTTGCCGTCCAGGCCGCTGACGAAGCCAAACCCTTTATCACCAGCCAGGAACTGGATCTGACCAAATATCTGCCTGCGCCACCGGCGGATGATTCGGCGCAGACCCAAGCGGAGCTGAAAGAATTGCTCCAAATTCAGGCCACCCGCACGCCGGAGCAGGAAAAAGCGGCGATTGCTGATGCTGAGGAAAACGTCTGGCGTTTTGCCGATGTGATGGGGCCGGACTTCGATGCTGCAAAACTGCCGAAAACCGCGGCACTGTTTGATCGTATTGTTGCGACCGAAGATGTGGTGGACGATCACGCCAAGAAAGCCTTTAACCGCCCGCGTCCTTACATGCTGGATGAACAGATCCATCCGCTGCTGAAAAAATCCAAATCCGGCTCATGGCCTTCCGGTCATTCGACTATCGGTTACCTGATGGCGACCGTGCTCGGTGAAATGGTGCCGGAAAAACGTAATGCGCTGTTTACCCGTGCAGCCGGTTATGCCGAAAACCGTCTGGTGGCTGGTTTCCATTACCGTTCTGATACCGTGATGAGCCGCACCGGTGCTGCGCTGATTGCCCAGAAAATGGAAGAGCAACCGGATTTCAAAACCGAATTCGACGCGGCGAAAGCGGAAGTTCGTGCACAGCTTGGTCTGAAATAATTTTCGTCAGTTCCTGCCTTTCCGGTAAAGTATGGGGCGTAAAACTTGCAAAGGAAGGGACTGATGGAATACAGATTCAAGCGGATGGCATCACCGGTCGGGTTACTTACACTGGCGGCGAAAGGCGACAAGCTGACCGCCATTTTGTGGGAATGTGAAATCGACGGACGCGTGCCTTTGGGCACGATGCTGGAAGACCCTGCGTTTCCGATTCTGCTGAAAACCGAACAACAGCTGAACGAGTACTTTGCGGGTGAACGTACACGTTTTGAGCTGGATCTTGATTTCACCGGCACCGAATTCCAGAAAGAAGTCTGGGCGGCGTTGCTGGAAATTCCTTTTGGTGAGACGCGCAGCTACGGCGAAATCGCCCGACGCATCGGTCGCCCGAAAGCGGTTCGCGCCGTGGGTGCTGCCAATGGTCGCAATCCGATTTCTATCGTGGCGCCCTGTCACCGGGTAATCGGTTCTTCCGGCAAATTAACCGGCTTTGCCGGCGGACTGGAGAACAAGTTGTTGTTACTGAAGCTGGAAGGCCGTAAATCGTAAGGTTTTTATTGGGGAATAAATTGCTTGATGTCCGCTTGTTAGTCGATGCATAGTCAAAAAATAAGCAGTAAATAAAAAAAGACAACATCACCTACAGACGGAGTTTTAAATCAATGGATCAGATTCAATCCCTCGGACAGTTTTTATCCTCAGTCCAGCAACGCGACCCGCATCAGGTCGAATTCTCTCAGGCCGTACGTGAAGTCATGACCACGCTATGGCCTTTCCTCGAACAAAATCCACAATACCGCCGTTCTGCATTGCTGGAACGTCTGGTTGAGCCGGAACGTGTCATTCAGTTTCGCATCGCGTGGGTGGATGACAAAAACCAGGTGCAGGTCAACCGTGGCTGGCGTGTGCAGTTCAGTTCAGCCATCGGCCCCTATAAGGGCGGGATGCGTTTCCACCCGTCGGTCAATTTATCGATTCTCAAATTCCTCGGCTTCGAGCAAACCTTCAAAAATGCGCTGACCACGTTACCGATGGGCGGTGGCAAGGGCGGCAGCGATTTCAATCCGAAAGGCAAAAGCGAAGGCGAGATCATGCGTTTCTGTCAGGCGCTGATGCTGGAACTTTACCGCCATCTGGGGCCGGATACGGACGTGCCTGCGGGCGATATCGGCGTCGGCGGGCGTGAAGTCGGATATATGGCGGGGATGATGAAAAAGCTCTCCAACAATACCGCCAGTGTTTTCACCGGCAAAGGCTTGTCGTTCGGTGGCAGTCTGATCCGCCCGGAAGCGACCGGTTACGGGCTGATCTACTTCACCGAATCGATGCTCAGACGTCATGGCCTGGATTTCGAAGGCATGCGCGTGGCGGTGTCCGGTTCCGGCAACGTCGCGCAATATGCCATTGAAAAAGCCATGTCACTGGGCGCACGCGTGATCACCGCATCTGATTCCAACGGCACCGTGGTTGACGAAGCCGGGTTCACCCCGGAAAAACTGGCACTGCTGACGGAAATCAAAGCCAGCCGCGACGGTCGCGTGGCAGATTATGCACAGAAACTCGGGCTGACGTATCTCGAAGGCCAGCAACCGTGGAATGTGCCGGTGGATATCGCATTGCCTTGCGCCACGCAAAATGAGCTGGATGCATCAGCGGCGCGTGTGTTGATCGCCAACGGCGTGAAAGCGGTGGCCGAAGGTGCGAATATGCCGACGACAATTGAAGCGACTGATCTGTTCACCGATGCCGGTGTGCTGTTCGCGCCGGGTAAAGCGGCGAATGCGGGTGGCGTAGCGACCTCGGGACTGGAGATGGCGCAGAACGCCGCGCGTCTGAGCTGGAAAGCCGATGAAGTCGATGCGCGTTTGCGCCACATCATGCTGGATATTCACCAGTCGTGCGTCGAGTACGGCGGCGGAAGCCAGCAGACGCAGTATGTGCGCGGGGCGAATATTGCGGGCTTCGTCAAAGTGGCAGATGCCATGCTGGCGCAGGGCGTGCTGTAAGCCAGAGTGTCACCTGAAGGACAATGAATTTAGCCAATAAAAAAAGCCGACTTGAAAAAGTCGGCTTAATCATATGATTTTAAATCTAAAATTTGGTGGCCCTTGCTGGACTTGAACCAGCGACCAAGCGAT
>NZ_JAFMOS010000486.1 GCF_019049755.1 Rahnella perminowiae | reverse complement strand
GGATTTAAAAACGCTTTCCGCGCTCAATAATCACACCGACATTGGCCGCCTGAGCAACGGCACCCGGCTTGCTGAGCTTAATCCGAACCCACGGGGAATGAAACCGGCTCAGCAGCAATGTCGCAACTTCTTCCGCTACGCGCTCAACCAGCGCGAAATTTTGTGAAGAAACATGCTCGATCACTGCGTCACTGACATCAGCATAGCTTAAACAATCATTCACATCGTCACTGGCGGCGGACTTTTGGTTATCCCAGGCCATTTCGATATCGAAGACCAGTTTCTGTTTAATGGTCTGTTCCCATTCGTAAGCGCCAATAGTAGTGATTACATTTAGTTGCTCAATAAATACGATATCCATCACGCGATTCTCTGTTTTTGGCCCAGCCGGATACCACTTCCAGCAGAAAATGCGTATTATCCATGGATGTTGCGATTAAAACGACCCCTATTAGACGGAACGGCTTTATGAGTGCTACCGCGCTTGGAATGATTATTTTCGCCTACCTTTGCGGCTCGATTTCCAGTGCGATTCTGGTCTGCCGGGTAGCCCGCTTACCTGATCCGCGTACGGCGGGCTCAGGCAATCCTGGCGCCACCAACGTTTTACGCCTTGGCGGCCGTCTGGCTGCAGCGGCTGTTCTGATTTTCGATGTCCTCAAAGGCATGCTGCCGGTCTGGCTGGCATACCGCCTGAACATTCCGCCGATGTATCTTGGCCTGACGGCGATTGCGGCGTGTCTCGGCCACATCTACCCGGTATTCTTCCGTTTTAAAGGCGGCAAAGGTGTTGCCACAGCGTTCGGTGCCATTGCCCCGATCGGCTGGGACTTAACCGGCCTGATGACCGGTACATGGCTGCTGACCGTGCTGCTGAGCGGTTATTCCTCACTGGGCGCCATTGTCAGCGCACTGATAGCCCCCTTTTACGTCTGGTGGTTCAAACCCGAGTTTACCTTTCCGGTTGCGATGCTTTCGTGTCTGATCCTGTTGCGTCATCACGACAATATCCAGCGTCTGTGGCGGGGCCAGGAAGGAAAAATCTGGGATAAGCTGAAGAAGAAACGTAAAGCCACAAAAGAAGATAAAGCCGAATAGCGGATAACGTCAGACTTCAGACATAAAAAAACGACCTCAGCAGGTCGTTTTTTATTGGTTTTTTCAGCGCAGCAAGCCTGACTGAACGGGAGCGAGACAGGGCGTCAGGAGACCTGAAAGCGCAGCATACTTAAGTATGTGAGCATTTCGGGTCGGCGCAGCAACGCAGTCGCAGCCCCGCTCAGACTGGCGAAGGCCTGACTCAGACTGGCGGAAGCTCAGCGAGAGGCCAGCGCGGGCGAACGGTCACACCGAGATCGGGCGTTGCACCGCTTTTCAACCGCACCATACCCGCATACGCGATCATCGCACCGTTATCAGTACAGAACTCAGGACGTGCATAAAACACCTGGCCGCCACGCTTCGCCATTACGTCAGCCAGTTTGGTGCGTAATGTGCGGTTCGCGCTGACACCACCGGCCATCACCAGCTGTTTAAAACCCGTCTGATCGAGTGCGCGTTTACATTTAATCGCCAGCGTATCGACCACCGCATCTTCAAAAGCGCGGGCGATATCGGCATGCGTCTGAGGGTCACTGTCGTTGCCACGAATGGTATTCGCTGCGAAAGTTTTGAGGCCGGAGAAACTGAAATCCAGCCCCGGCCGGTCTGTCATCGGGCGCGGGAAGGTAAAACGTCCTGCAACACCCTGAGAAGCCATTTTCGACAGCAACGGGCCACCCGGGTAATCAAGGCCGAGTAATTTAGCCGTTTTATCAAAGGCTTCACCGGCAGCATCATCAATGGATTCGCCGAGCAAGGTATATTCGCCGATCCCGGTAACGCTGATTAACTGCGTATGGCCACCGGAAACCAGCAGCGCCACAAACGGGAAATCCGGCGGATTATCTTCCAGCATCGGTGCCAGAAGATGGCCTTCCATGTGATGCACCGGCACCGCAGGCACATCCCAGGCAAAGGCCAGGGAACGCCCGATGGTGGCCCCGACCAGCAACGCCCCGACCAGGCCAGGGCCGGCGGTGTAAGCCACCCCGTCGATATCCTGAGCAGTCAGCCCGGCTTCTTTCAGCGCGGCCTGAATCAAGGGTACTGTTTTACGTACATGGTCACGCGATGCCAGTTCAGGCACCACGCCGCCGTAATCTGCATGCAGTTTTACCTGACTATACAGTTGGTTGGCTAACAAACCGGCTTCGCTGTCATAAACTGCAATTCCGGTTTCATCGCAGGACGTTTCAATACCCAGTACTCGCATCACTCTTTCCATCATGTTTTCGCGCTAACTCGCGGCGCGCAGTTTAGCACACAAGCTTCTGCCGGTGCTGCACCGGAGTGGGAATTCCTCGCTTCACAGGCCAATTAATGTCGAGCAATTTCGACTGATTGGTATATAATCGCCGCCCGACGCAAAAGCGAGCGCACAATGTTGCAGAAGGGTTGCAGAAAGCGCCTGTTTCAATTTGCCGTTATGCTTTACAAGACGACGCGAATTGGAGTAAAATTCCGCACCATTTTGAAATGTGCTGGTACAACATCAGCAAACAAACCGATTTTATCGAGGTGAGAGGCACATGCCTGTAATTAAAGTACGTGAAAACGAGCCGTTCGACGTAGCTCTGCGTCGCTTCAAGCGTTCCTGCGAAAAAGCAGGTGTTCTGGCAGAAGTTCGTCGTCGTGAGTTCTATGAAAAACCGACTACCGAACGTAAACGCGCTAAAGCATCTGCAGTAAAACGCCACGCCAAGAAACTGGCTCGCGAAAACGCACGCCGCACTCGTCTGTATTAATCTTCGGGGGCAACCCCAAATCGCGTGATTTGCAATATTAAGAACGCGCAGACTGCGTAGTAGCATACGAAGGCCGTGCTTTCCGAAAGGAATGCGCGGCTTGTTCTCGTTTATAGGCTAGTGAGTAAGGGGCTTATGGCTGGGAGAATTCCGCGCGTATTTATCAATGACTTGCTGGCTCGCATCGATATCGTCGATCTGATCGACGCCCGGGTAAAGCTCAAGAAACAAGGTAAAAACTATCACGCGTGCTGCCCTTTCCACCATGAGAAAACACCCTCATTTACCGTAAATGGCGATAAGCAGTTTTATCACTGTTTCGGCTGTGGTGCCCACGGCAACGCCGTCGATTTCCTGATGAACTATGACAGGCTTGAGTTTGTCGAAAGCATTGAGGAACTGGCGACAATGCAGGGTTTGGAAGTGCCGTACGAAGCAGGCACCGGTCCGAGCCAGATGGAGCGTCATCAGCGTCAAAGCCTCTACCAGTTGATGGCACCGCTTAGCGAGTTCTATCAGCAGTCACTTAAACAGCCTGCAGGAGCTCCCGCACGGGAATACCTGGCCCGGCGCGGTTTAAGTGAAGACGTCATCAGTCATTTCGCCATCGGTTTCGCCCCACCGGGTTGGGACAACGCATTAAAGCGTTTCGGTAAAAATGCCGATGATAAAGCGTCTCTGATTGATGCCGGTATGTTGGTCACTAATGACAATGGCCGCAGTTATGATCGTTTCCGCGAACGGGTGATGTTCCCTATCCGCGATAAACGTGGCCGCGTGATTGCCTTTGGTGGCAGGGTTCTCGGTGACGGTACGCCGAAATATCTGAACTCACCGGAAACCGAAATTTTCCATAAAGGCCGTCAGTTGTATGGCCTGTATGAAGCGCAGTTAAAGCATCCTACGCCGCCGCGTTTACTGGTGGTTGAAGGGTATATGGATGTCGTCGCGCTGGCGCAGTTCGGCATTGATTACGCCGTTGCCTCATTGGGCACATCCACAACCGCTGATCATATTCAGCTGATGTTCCGCAGCACAGATAATGTGGTTTGCTGTTACGACGGTGACCGCGCGGGACGTGAAGCCGCATGGCGCGCTCTGGAAACGGCATTACCGTATCTCAATGATGGTCGCCAGCTGCGTTTTATGTTTTTACCCGACGGCGAAGATCCGGACACGCTGGTGCGTAAAGAAGGTAAAGAAGCGTTCGAACAACGAATGGAACAGGCTATGCCGCTTTCCACTTTCCTGTTTGATTCGCTGTTGCCGCAGGTAGATTTGAGCAGCCCTGACGGGCGCACCAAATTGAGCATGCTGGCATTGCCGCTGATACGCCAGGTTCCCGGTGAAACGTTACGGATGTATTTGCGCCAACAGTTAGGGAATAAGCTCGGTATTTTGGATGACAGCCAGCTGGAAAAGCTGATGCCTAAACAGGCAGAAAGTAGCAATGTCTATCAGGCGCCCCAGCTAAAACGCACAACCATGCGTATACTTATAGGGTTACTGGTACAAAATCCACAACTGGCTACACTTATACCCTCACTGCAAGGTTTGGAGCAAGCGAAGCAACCAGGACTGGATCTGTTCAGCGAGTTAGTGACCACTTGCTTAGCCCAACCGGGGCTGACAACCGGCCAGTTACTGGAACTTTATCGCGACAATAAGTTCTACCAACAGCTTGAAACTCTGGCGACATGGAACCACATGATCGTAGAGGACATGGTCGAAGAGGAATTTCGTGCCACGCTAGCCAGCCTGTATGACTCGATTTTGGAGCAGCGGCTTGAAACATTGATTGCAAAAGCCAGGACGCACGGCCTGAGTCCCGAGGAACGGACCGAAGTCAGTTCCCTGAATCAGGTATTAGCGAGAAAAAGTTAAGCTTTTATAACAAAAACATATAATTACCCCAAGTAATTCGCGTTACTGAAAGGCAGCAAACGAAGAGTCCCGATGAGTTTATACCGCGGGCGATAAGAGCAGCCAACGCATCTGCAACGCGAAGTACGACGGGTAAAACCGAAAAAACGGCTTAAGTGCCGATAAAAAGCGGGGCACGGCCCTGCGCAGAGCCGCCCTGGTGGGCCGCGGCACAATAAACGCCCCTAACGTTATTGTTGGCGATGTTATCCGACCGACACCAACCCAAATACTCTGAAGTGTGGATACCGTCTTATGGAGCAAAACCCGCAGTCACAGCTTAAGCTACTTGTCACCCGTGGTAAGGAGCAAGGCTATCTGACCTATGCTGAGGTCAATGACCATCTGCCGGAAGATATCGTCGATTCCGACCAGATCGAAGACATCATCCAGATGATTAACGACATGGGCATCCAGGTACTTGAAGAAGCACCGGACGCCGATGATTTAATGCTGGCCGAAAACCGTCCTGATACCGACGAAGACGCTGCAGAAGCGGCGGCGCAGGTACTTTCCAGCGTTGAATCAGAAATTGGCCGTACCACCGACCCTGTGCGTATGTACATGCGCGAAATGGGTACCGTTGAATTGCTGACCCGTGAAGGCGAAATCGACATCGCCAAACGTATCGAAGACGGTATCAATCAGGTTCAGTGCTCCGTTGCCGAATATCCTGAAGCTATCACTTATTTGTTAGAGCAATATGACCGTGTGGAAGCAGGCGAAGTTCGTCTGTCTGATCTGATTACCGGTTTTGTTGACCCGAACGCTGAAGAAGAAATCGCGCCAACGGCAACTCATGTGGGTTCTGAACTGACCACTGAAGAGCAGGATGACGACGACGAAGACGAAGATGAAGACGACGACGCTGAAGACGACAACAGCATCGATCCGGAACTGGCTCGCCAGAAGTTCACCGAACTGCGTGAACAGCATGAAGCAACGCGTCTGGTCATCAAGAAAAACGGCCGTAGCCACAAGAGCGCAGCAGAAGAAATCCTGAAGCTGTCCGATGTGTTCAAACAGTTCCGTTTAGTGCCAAAACAGTTCGACTTCCTGGTCAACAGCATGCGTTCCATGATGGATCGCGTCCGCATGCAGGAACGTCTGATCATGAAAGTGTGCGTTGAGCAGTGCAAAATGCCGAAGAAAAACTTCGTCAATTTGTTCGCCGGTAACGAAACCAGTGATACCTGGTTTGATGCAGCTCTGGCAATGGGTAAACCCTGGTCTGAAAAGCTGAAAGAAGTCACCGAAGACGTGCAGCGCGGTCTGATGAAACTGCGTCAGATCGAAGAAGAGACTGGCCTGACTATCGAACAGGTTAAAGATATCAACCGTCGCATGTCGATCGGCGAAGCGAAAGCCCGTCGCGCGAAAAAAGAGATGGTTGAAGCAAACTTACGTCTGGTTATTTCTATCGCGAAGAAATACACCAACCGTGGTTTGCAATTCCTTGACCTGATCCAGGAAGGTAACATCGGCCTGATGAAAGCCGTTGATAAGTTTGAATATCGCCGTGGTTATAAGTTCTCAACTTATGCGACCTGGTGGATCCGTCAGGCTATCACCCGCTCCATCGCCGACCAGGCGCGTACCATCCGTATCCCGGTACATATGATTGAGACCATCAACAAGCTCAACCGTATTTCCCGTCAGATGCTGCAAGAGATGGGCCGTGAACCAACGCCGGAAGAGCTGGCTGAACGTATGCTGATGCCGGAAGATAAGATCCGCAAAGTGCTGAAAATTGCGAAAGAGCCAATCTCCATGGAAACGCCAATCGGCGACGATGAAGATTCGCATCTGGGCGATTTCATCGAGGATACTACCCTCGAGCTGCCACTGGATTCTGCAACGTCTGAAAGCCTGCGTTCTGCAACACATGACGTTCTGGCTGGCCTGACCGCACGTGAAGCGAAAGTTCTGCGTATGCGTTTCGGTATCGATATGAACACTGACCACACGCTGGAAGAAGTGGGCAAACAGTTCGACGTTACCCGTGAACGTATCCGTCAGATCGAAGCGAAAGCGTTGCGTAAACTGCGCCACCCAAGCCGCTCCGAAGTGCTGCGCAGCTTCCTGGACGATTAATCGTTCTCAGGCTGTCAGCCAATAAAAAGCCCCGCCTTTCCCTGGAAACGGCGGGGCTTTTTCATTTGCATCTTACTGAAGTCATCATTACTTCCATTTTCTGCTAACTGAGTTCCGGATCCACTTTAATCCATTTTGAGTCGTCAGGTAAGGGAATCATCCCCTGACTCACACCGGTAATACCCAATACTTTTGATGTCTGATGATCTGCATGAAAATCCAGATAAAACGTTTCGGCGAAGCTAAGCAGATCCTCCGTATTATCTGCAGATTCGCAGGCATCAATATAGACATTCCCTTTATAATTTTGTGTGAGTAGTTTTGCCGGAATATCTTCTTTGATCGCCACCTGCATTGCCGCCCGGCGAATAGCGATAAACACACCCCAGTTGGATGGCGTATCCAGATATCCAGAAGAATCAATTTTTTTATAAATTCTGTTATATTTATTTTGCGGGATATTAACCCCGTAGATCTGATGAAACTTCTCTGTCTCTTTGGGCATGTATATTTTTCTCCCTCCGTGGAGATGAATAAAATGAAATAATCCGGAAAATCCCCGTGTTCAGCAAACTCCGACGCTATCCAGGGCATCGCCGACATAATGCTGACACGGTTCTTTTCACAAACGTTGATTAATCTTGCTTCTCTTTCCGAATGCCGGAGCGGTAGTCCTGAAAATAATTCGAACCATTCCTCCAGATTCTCCAGTCTTTCTTCTGTTTCAACATTAGCCATATCTCCTGCTCCTGAAGAATCACATTGCCCGACTGCTTTGCTGCTCACCCCGAATGAGACGATGGAATAAGTTTGAGTTCAGTTGAGCGTATTCACACGGGGGAAGCATTCCTCTTACATTAAATATCCAAATATATTCATGAGGAGCCGGGAGAGAATAAAGCTGCTTTAACAGTGAAATGGTTCGTAAAAACAGCCAAAAACAAGATTATTTTTAAAAAATACCGACATATTGATATTTTATATCAGAAGGGATAAGAGGGAGAGGCCATAGCGTTATGCTGTGGTTTGTATTGATAAGAATAGTTCACGGTATGCCGATACCAGCTCATCCAGCGTCGCCCGGTTCAGGCCGCTTGGGTTAGGCAACACCCAGACTTCTGTGTCACCGATTTTCAGCGTCTGACGCCCCCAGTTAACTTTGCTGATACCAAATGCTTTGCTGAATGCCTGTTTACCTAAAACAGCCAGCGCACGCGGCTGATAGTGCTCAATTTTCGCCGTCAGCGCTGCGCCCCCTTCCCGCAATTCATCGCGAACCAGCTCCGTTGCTTCAACGGTCGGACGTTCCACCAGCATCGTGATCCCGCACCTGGTATCCAGCAAATGCTGTTCTTCTTCAGGCTTCAGTAAACGCCTGGTAAAACCAGCCTGATAGATAACTTTCCAGAAACGGTTATTGGAATTAGCGAAATGGAAACCATGATGAGCAGTGGACAGGCCGGGATTGATGCCGCAAAACACAACAGAAAGATCCGTGGCAATAATATCTGTAATCATTATTATCTCTTAAGATGTATTTACCTGAGTTATAGGTAAAAAAAGCTGTGAACACAACAGACTAAAACTGTGCACAAAACGCGCATACAGACCGAACACATATAGACCTGTAAGCAGAGTTTACCGTATAATCCTGCACCTCGGCCCTTTAGCTCAGTTGGTTAGAGCACGCGACTCATAATCGCTTGGTCGCTGGTTCAAGTCCAGCAAGGGCCACCAAATTTTAGCTTTAAAATCAAACGATTAAGCCACCTATCAGAAGATGGCTTTTTCTTTTCTCAATATCATTGCCTCAAAATTGCCTCACCAGAAAAAATCTGCCTCGTGGTTTTGACCCTGAATTGTTGATATCCACCTCCAACCTGCGCACCTCAATTTGTTCTCCATAAAAAAACCGCATTCGCGAGCTTCTGTTGAAATGTGTTTTCAGTGCATCTGGAAGGACTGCTGCTGATGTTTATCTGGATGCAGTTGAACGGCGTGAACTGTTCCCGGCTCCACAATGATGTCAGCGAGCGACTCATGGATTTTGAACGTGCAGCTGCAATTAATATTCTGACATTGATGATAACGCTCTTTAGTGTTCGCGCTCAGGTAACGGCTTGAACGGGCGTGGGTGGCGTTTGGCATCTCGGGCAGCGCATCATTTCAATCACCATGTAATCATTTTTAATCATATGAAATCATTGTATATTATCCCGCAAAACATACATCTGACATTCCAGTGATTTACACATTCAATTTATTAGACTCAAAGAGTAAAAATATAAGGGGATTCCTACCCAAGCGACAATGTCAGTCCTCCGCCTTTAAATTTCCGTTGTACAGACAAGCTAAAGAAACTGTAAGTTCAGTCCAGCAAAAATTTGCCACCTGGGCTGACCAGGCCCATGATCAGCTACTGAGCCCTGTGGTTCGATAAAAAAGTTGTAGACGGTTTTTTCCTGCTTGATGACCTGCCCAATCCCCAGCCCCATAGGCACGCTATAACTGTCGTTCTGGAAGTTATAAGCCCATATAGGTGCCGCACGAAGATAAGTACCGCCCCCTAACTGATAGAAGAGAAATGGCTGAAATGTTCCGAGATGAATATCGCTGCGATCATCTTTTCCGGCAAAACTATGCTGCCAGGAAGCCAGGTACCCGTATTGAAACTTCGGCGAACTGGCGTCAAACAGCACGTTAACCAGACCCGCAGACCACTTTTCCGTACCCAGTGAATCATCGCTCGCAGTGGGCGCTGTAATTTGTGGGCCAAAGCCAAAGCTGACAGCAGGGTTACCCGTGTCGATCAACCATGAAGCGAAAAGGTTAAGGTCACCGGTGCCGGTTTTGTGGCCGCCATCAGGAGGGGATGGGTAAGTATTGATGGGCAAAGAACCACGCAGCAGCCAATTACTTTCTCCAAGAGAAAACGGCTGTGCATAACGAAACCAGAACTGGTTAGCATCTTTATCCGTGCCGCTGACGTCACCAATATAATAGTTCTGCATGTTGAATGCAGTCATATTGGCTAAGGGGTTATTCGCCTGCGCAGCATCCGCCCCATGCTCTTCGGCAGCAAGGGCATAACCCGAAGCGAGGCTTAAAAGTGAGGGTATTAATATCCTACGCATAAGACCACCTGAAATTAGCTCCCCTGTGGTGAAGACACCACAGGGGAGCTTGGTTTATGGTGTGACGATATTGAACCAGAATTCAAACTTATCCATATAGCCCAGCATTTCATCCAGTTTTGCACCGTTGCCGGTCACTTTCACGTCGCCTTTATCTTCAGCTTGTTTCAGTGTTTCTTCTTTCAGGATGATTTTATTGAGGGTATCGCGGTTCAGGACAATAGTTGCATCAGCATCTTTTGCCTCTGCGTCAGCAGTATGATTCAGGACACCGTTTTCCAGCTCCAGTTTGTACTTGCCGCCGTCACTGCCCAAATCAACGTTAAACACGGCTTTTGCATTCGCTGCTTTCTCGCCATTAATGTGAACACCGAGGTAATCAAAGAACATTTCCGGTGACATGGCTTTTACCGTATCCGGGCTTGCTGTATTCGGCGTTGGCAGTTTCTGTACGCCATTACGCAATTCCTGCGCGCCGGTAAGATAGAAGTTACGCCATGGCCCTGACTCAGCCTGATAGCCCAATTGTTCCAGTGCGTCAGCTTCGAGATTACGGGCAGCCTCGTTCTTCGGATCAGCAAAGACCACTTTACTCACGACCTGAGCAACCCAGCGGTAATTCCCCTGATCGTAATCCTCTTTGGCCTTTTTCAGGATGTTATCCGCACCGCCCATGTAATCGACAAATTTCTTCGCCGCTTCTTCTGGTGGCAGTTCATCCAGTGTTGCAGGGTTGCCGTCAAACCAGCCGAGATAAAGCACGTAGGTAGCTTTAACGTCATGACTCACAGAACCGTAATAGCCACGGCTCGCCCATGTTTTAGCCAGACCGTCAGGAAGTTTAAAGTTCGCCGCAATTTCATCACGCGTCAGGCCGGTGTTCGCCAGGCGTAGTGTCTGATCGTTGATGTAACGGTACATGTCTCGCTGACTTTTCATCAGATTAACGACGTTATCTTTACCCCACGTCGGCCAGTGGTGCTGAGCCATGATGATTTCTGCTTTATCACCCCAGCGATTAATGGCGTCGTTGATATATTTTGACCATGCCAGCGGATCGCGGATTTTGGCACCACGAAGCGAGTAGGTGTTATGCAGGGTATGCGTGATATCTTCTGCTGCTTCGATGAGTTTTTTCTCCTCGATATACCACAGCATTTCCGAAGGGGCTTCAGAACCAGGAGCCATCATGAAATCGTAGGTCAGGCCATCAATCGTTTCTTTCTGACCCGTTTTAGTAACGTAGTTGGTTGGTGCGATTAGTGTAACTGTTCCCGCCGATGTGGTGGTTCCCAGCCCCGCACCTACCTGCCCTTTTGCATCTGGTTTCAGCAGGTTACCGTACATATAACTCGCACGGCGACTCATGACATTACCGGCCATGATATTCTCGGATACGGCTTCATCCATAAATCCGGCAGGGGCATAAATTTTTACTTTACCGGATTTCACATCCGCTTCGTCAACCACACCACGCACGCCGCCATAGTGGTCAACGTGGCTGTGGGTATAGATCACTGCGACAACAGGTTTTTGCCCGCGATTCTTATAATACAAATCCATGCCCACTTTGGCGGTTTCTGCCGACACTAACGGGTCAACCACCGTAATACCTTCTTTACCCTCGATAATGGTCATGTTGGACAAATCGAGATTACGTATCTGATAAACGCCATCCGTGACTTCAAACAGACCGCTGATATTGATTAACTGTGACTGCCGCCAGAGGCTTGGATTGACACTATCAGGCGCCTTATCCCCTTCTTTGATGAATGCATATTTCTGCGGATCCCAGACGACATTCCCCTGTGCGCCTTTGATCACATCCGTCGACAAAGCAGCAATAAACCCTTTATGTGCGTTGGTAAAATCGGTGTTATCGGAGAAAGGAAGCTGATTATAAAGTGCGTCATTAGTTTGTTTGGTGGCCGCCGTCGCATCTTTTGGGGCTTCTTGTGCAAAGAGTGGTGTGAGTGTGGTTGATGAAAGTAAGCCTGCCAGAGCAAGGCTTTTGACTATCAATTTAAGTTTCATTCCTTATCCTCAAAAAGTAATCATCCCCATATGGGGCTTGTTCAATAATCCGCACTCGATATACCTCACGCGGGATATAACGATTGCGGACTAAATTTTCATGACTCGTTTTAAGAATAAT
>NZ_JAFMOS010000487.1 GCF_019049755.1 Rahnella perminowiae | reverse complement strand
TCTGAGGTATTTCAACGCCTATTTAAAGCCTTTAATGAGGTGCTGGAATGCACAGAGGCTTACTATCAAAGTTTTAAGGAATATATACCTATAAGAATCGGATTCACAGATGCACCTTACTACATTGATGATATTAATAGACCGTCAGAACAATATGACGCATTAGGGCCAGAAGATCTTCCTTTTTGGTTACGTTAAAAGTAAATAGCCTGCAAGATCTTGTAAGGGGGCTTTTGGAAAGCGGGAAATATGGTCACTTCCGATCCTATAAATCATTCTGTGACCTGCTACCAGTTAGTTTTTTCAAATTGCGCGTGGTGACCCAGTGAAGCCAAAGGTTGGTTGCCCGGCGGCTAGTTGCGTGAAGACGTGTTTACCCTGCTGCGTGTGTATCTGGGCTGCGACTACGACACCAGCCTGACACTGACGATTCCGATGAAGCTGGCACCGCTGCCGCGGTTGTGCGACCGTTCATTGCTGATGGGATATAACGTCGTAATGTGATTAAGGGAAGATAATCTGGATGACATGCCGGAGCAGATGAAGATGAAACTGGGTCGGATGTAAGCACACCTGTTTTAGTTCCACGCACTTTTTGAGACTTCCGGGTTTTCGGCCATCAGCCGGTACTCTTCCGGCGTCAGGTTGTTCAGGGATTCATGAGGCCGCTCGTTGTTATATTCAGCCAGCCAGCGCTCCGTTATTTCTCGTACTTCATTCAGTGTTCTGAACAGGTAAAAATCCAGTATTTCTGTCCGGTATGTTCGGTTAAACCGTTCTATAAACGCGTTCTGTGTGGGCTTACCCGGCTTGATAAATTCCAGCATCACACCATGTTCTTCGGCCCATTGCGCCAGTGCCAGTGAGACCAGTTCTGGCCCGTTATCCATCCGCATCTTCAGCGGATAGCCGCGGTTTGCCACTATCCTGTCTAGCACTCTCACGACGCGTTGCGCCGGGATATTCAGGTCAATTTCTATCGCCAGCGCTTCACGGTTAAAATCATCCACCACATTGAAGGTCCGGAAGCGTCTACCACACACCAGCGCATCATGCATAAAATCTATCGACCAGCTCTGGTTAAGTGCTTCCGGCGTCGCCAGCGGAGCCGGATTGCGCACCGGCAGACGTTGCTTTCCCTTACGGCGAAAATTCAGTTTCAGCAGGCAGTAAATCCGGTGAACGCGTTTGTGGTTCCAGACGTGCCCCTGCCTGCGAAGTACCTGAAAAAGCTTCTTAAAACCGTAGCGGGGATAGCGCTCAGCGACCTCGGTCAGCCTCTGGATCACCGCTTCATCACGTCGCGTATCCGGTTGATAACGAAACACCGTCCTGCTTAGCGATAACGTCCTGCATGCCTGGCGTATGCTCATCGTAAATTGCGTGGTCAGATAGTTGACGAGCTCACGCTTTATCGCTGGTTTTAAAGCTTTTTTTCGATGACGTCTTTCAGCGCCCGGCATTCCAAACTCAGATCGGCAAACATTTGCTTCAGGCGACGATTCTCGTCCTCAAGGTCTTTGATTTTTTTGATATCAGCGGCTTCCATCCCGCCATATTTTGCTTTCCAGTTGTAATAGCTGGCTTCAGAAATAGCAGCCTCGCGGCACACATCTTTGACGGTCCTGCCAGCCTCGACTGATTTCAGGACGGCGATGATCTGGTGCTCAGTGAATCGGATCTTACGCATAGCGATCTCCTCAGGGGACATAATCAGTATGTCGGAAGATCTCTAAAAATGAATGGGCCGTTTTGGTGGGATACTTACAGTATCAGTCAGGGCCATGATGGTATTCCTTCCATATGCTGCCGTGAGTATATAAGCATTATCGAACCAGCATATATACTCGGTTCTATACTCACAAGCATGTTGATGTGGGGTAACTCAGATTGACGCCGGTTGACTGAAAAGCGGGGCAAAGCCTTGCAGAGACTGGATTTTAGGCATAAAAAAAGCCACCCGCAGGTGACTTAATTTACATACTAATGGTGCCGAAGGCCGGACTCGAACCGGCACACCTTGCGGCGGTTGATTTTGAATCAACTGCGTCTACCGATTTCGCCACTTCGGCACTGTAAGTAGTATGCGGAAAACGTGGGCATTATACCCAGACCAGCCGGGCACGCAATAGTTATCCCGCCTTGTTCGGTTTAAGTGTTGAAAAAACAGTCATACTCCGCAACACAGTGAGGATTTGCTGACAAAAATCTTCTGTCTGGCCACGTTTTTCCAATGCCGTTTCTCAAACTTCGCATTAGTATACAAATCACGAATAGATCTTGCCCTGTTGATGGATACCAGCTTGTTGAAAAAACTCTCACTTTCGCTCCTCGCGCTGGCCTTCGCCAGTACGCCTTTATGGAGCCACGCGCAGCAGAATGCGCGTCTGGCGTCGCAGGTCGTGGATGACCATGCAGAACACATCTTTTACGGCAGCGGCGCGATGGGAATGGCGCTGGTGGTGGTCGATAATAATCAGCAGGTCTTCCGCAGTTTCGGGGAAACCCGTCCCGGCTCCGATTTGCGCCCGCGTGAAGACTCCGTGGTGCGTATCGCCTCGCTGACCAAGCTGATTACCAGTGAAGTGCTGGTGAAAATGGCGCAGCAGGGTAAAGTCAGTATTAATGATCCGCTGCGTAAATATGCCCCGGCCGGTGCCCGCGTTCCTGCTTACAGCGGTACAAATCCGATCACATTGCTCAATCTCGCTACGCACACCAGCGGCCTGCCGCGTGAGCAGCCGGGTGGTGCGCCGAACCGGGCAGTCTTTACCTGGCCGACCAAGAGTGATCGCTGGAGCTGGCTGAGTGTCGCCAAGCTCACCGTGCCGCCGGGCGCGCGTGCCTCTTATTCAAATCTGGCGTTTGACCTGCTTTCCGATGCGTTATCGAAGGCCGCGAATCAGCCTTATACCCAGTTGCTGCGCGATCAAATCACTCAGCCGCTGGGCATGGTGGATACCACGCTGACGCCAAACGCCAGCCAGTGTTCACGCCTGATGGAAGGTCTGCGTCCGAGCCCGTGTATTAACACGATAGCAGCAGCGGGCAGCGGTGGTCTTTATTCCACGCCTGCCGATATGGGCCGCTGGATGCGTCAGTTCCTCGGCCAGCGCACCGCGACCGCCGACATGGCGCAGAAGATGTATTACAAGCGCACGGACCTGGTCTCGCTCAAAGGGATGGATGTGCCGGGAATGGCGGACTCGCTGGGAATGGGTTGGGTAACCATGGCGCCGACGCCGTTGCTGCCACGCATCATTCAGAAAACCGGCGGCGGCGGTGGCTTTATCACCTATGTCGCGATGGTGCCGCAGCGCGGTGTGGGCGTGTTCGTGGTGGTGACCCGCAGCGAACTGACCAAGTTTAAAAATATGAGTGATGGCGTGAACGATCTGGTGGCTGATCTGGTGCGCAATAACGAGATCTGATTGCTCATCTCTGCAGACAGACGTAAAAAAAGCAGGCCCCGGTAAAGGGCCTGCTTTTTGTTTACCGGTATCCGTGCACTGCCGGATTTAGCGTTTTTTCAGCAGCAGGAACATACTGATGACGAAGAACAGTCCGCTCGGCAGCAAGGCGCCCAGAATCGGCGGAATGTTATAAACCAGGCTTAACGGACCGAAGATCTGGTCAAGCACGTAGAACAGAAAACCGAAGCAAATACCGGTCACCACACGTACGCCCATTGGGACGCTGCGCAAAGGCCCGAAGATGAATGACAGCGCCATCAGCATCATCACTGCAACCGACAGTGGCGAGAAGATTTTACTCCACATATTCAGCTGGTAACGTTTTGCTTCCTGTCCGCTCTGCTTCAGGTATTTCACGTAGTTGTGCAGGCCGCTGATCGACAACGCATCAGGGTCGAGTGCCACAACACCCAGTTTGTCCGGCGTCAGGTTGGTTTTCCATACCCCGGTCAGTGTCTGGGAACCGGTGATTTGCAGCTTATCCGTCAGGTCAGACTCATCCACCTGAGAGAGTTTCCACTCGCCATTATCAAAGGTCGCGGAGGAGGCGTAACGGACCGACTGCAGTTTATTCTCTTCATCGAAATGGTAGATGTTGACGCCGGTCAGCTCTTTTTCACCCGCCACGCGTTCGATATAGATAAAATCGTGACCGTCTTTTGCCCACAATCCGTTCTGGGTAGAAAGCAGTGAACCGCCGTACATGGCCTGTGCACGGTAGTTACGGGCCATCTGTTCGCCCTGCGGCGCCACCCATTCACCAATCGCCATGGTCAGCAGCACCAGCGGGATAGCGGTTTTCATCACAGAAGCCGCAATCTGCATACGGGTGAAGCCGGAAGCCTGCATCACCACCAGCTCGCTGCGTGTTGCCAGCGTGCCGAGGCCCAGCAATGCGCCCAGCAATGCCGCCATCGGGAAGAAGATTTCGATATCCTTCGGTACGCTCAGCAGAGTATATAAACCTGCCCCTGCGGCAGAATATCCGCCCTGCCCGACTTTACGCAGCTGATCGACAAACTTGATGATGCCGGAGAGTGACACCAGCATGAACAGCGTCATCATGATGGTGTTGAAAATAGTGCGACCAATGTAACGGTCTAATACGCCAAACATCAGGCAGCTCCTCTCAGACGCGCACGGATTTTGCGAACCGGCAAGGTATCCCATGCATTAAGCACCAGCGCCAGTGCCAGATAGAGCAGGTTGGTCCCCCACATCCAGAGCATCGGATCCAGCTTACCTTTGGCTCCGTTGGAGCGCAGCGAGGTTTGCAGCAGGAAGAAAATCAGATACAGCAGGATAGCCGGCAGCATGCTGAGTACGCGCCCCTGACGGGGGTTCACCACACTGAGCGGAACCACCAGCAAAGCCATGATAAACACTGAAACGATCAGCGTTAAACGCCAGTTCATCTCTGCCCGCGCTTCCGGCTCAGAAGAGTGCCAGAGTTGCGTCATGGTCATCTGATCAGACTGATTAGGGTCGAGCTGCACTGTCTGATGGCCGATGACCGCCAGATAATCGGTGAAGTCTGTCACGCGGAAATCACGCAGCAGCGCCGTGCCTTCATAACGGGTGCCTTTATCCAGCATCACCTGCTGGGAACCGTCCGCACGCTGCAGCATATGGCCTTTATCAGCCACCACGACGGAAGGCCGCTGGTTGCCGTTCGGTCGCAGCTGTGCCAGGAAGACATTATGGAACTCTTTCCCTTTAACACTGCCCACGAACAGAACCGCATTGCCGTTCTGGGCTTGCTGGAACTGACCTTCCACCATTGCGGCCATGCTCGGGTTGGCTTTCGCCTCCGCCAGCACTTCGTCCTGATGTTTGGACGACCACGGGCTGAGCCAGATCGCGTTCACACCGGCAAAGAATGAGGTAAACAGCGCCAGAATGAGTGCGGCGATGACCAGTGAGCGTTTTCCCAGGCCACAGGCATGCATGACCGTGATTTCACTGTCGGTATAAAGTTTACCGAGCGTCATCAGCAGGCCGAGGAACAGACTGAGCGGCAGAATAAGCTGCGCCATTTCCGGAACGCCAAGGCCCAGAAGTGAGAGAACTAAATTTGTTGGGATATCGCCATCGACCGCTGCTCCGAGCACTCTGACCAGCTTCTGACAGAAGAAGATGAGAAGCAAAATGAACAGAATGGCAAATTGGCTCTTGAAGGTTTCCCTAACCAGATATCTAATGATGATCACGCTTAATACGCCTGTGAAAACTTGTCTTTTTGAAGGAAAATCGCTAGTTTCATCGCTAATCCGTCATTTATTCTCATCATATGGCAACCTTCGCAGCTAAAATAGTATTACAACACCGAGAATTGGGGTGTCCTATAGGAACTTGCTTATAGCCGCCAAAATAAAAACTAACGCCGTTTAAGGTTAACACAGGTCGTTAACACAATGACGGGAGAGTGTCTCCGGCGACTCATTCTAGCCGTACCTCCCGCCCTTGTCTTTAAGATTCAGGAGAGTGCATGGAGTTCAGCGTAAAAAGCGGTAGCCCGGAAAAACAACGCAGTGCCTGTATTGTAGTCGGCGTTTTCGAACCTCGCCGTCTGTCACCGATTGCCGAACAACTCGATAAAATCAGTGATGGCTACATCAGCGCCCTGCTTCGCCGTGGCGAACTTGAAGGCAAAGTGGGCCAGACCCTCTTACTGCATCATGTACCGAATATTCTTTCAGAACGCATTTTGCTGATTGGTTGCGGCAAAGAACGCGAACTGGATGAGCGCCAGTACAAGCAGGTGATCCAGAAAACCATTAACACTCTGAACGACACCGGTTCTATGGAAGCCGTTTGCTTCCTCACCGAGCTGCACGTTAAAGGGCGTAATACTTACTGGAAAGTGCGTCAGGCGGTCGAAACCTCCAAAGAATCGCTTTACACCTTCGATCAACTGAAAAGCAATAAAACCGAACCCCGCCGTCCGCTGCGTAAAATGGTATTCAACGTGCCGACCCGCCGTGAACTGACCAGCGGTGAGCGCGCCATTCAACACGGTCTGGCGGTGGCAGCCGGTATTAAAGCCGCGAAAGATCTCGGCAACATGCCACCCAACATCTGTAACGCCGCTTACCTGGCGTCACAGGCCCGTCAGCTGGCAGATGCGTTCAGCACCAACATCACGACCCGCGTTATCGGCGAGCAGCAGATGAAAGAGCTGGGTATGAATGCGTATCTGGCGGTGGGTCAGGGTTCGAAAAACGAATCACTGATGTCGGTGATGGAATATAAAGGAAATCCTAATCCGGACGCTAAGCCTATCGTGCTTGTCGGTAAAGGTCTGACCTTCGATTCCGGCGGTATTTCCATTAAGCCCGCCGCGGATATGGACGAAATGAAGTACGACATGTGTGGCGCCGCAGCGGTTTATGGCGCAATGCGCGTGGTGGCTGAACTGAATCTGCCGCTGAACGTCATTGGCGTGCTGGCTGGCTGTGAAAACATGCCAGGCGGTCAGGCATTCCGTCCGGGCGATATTCTGACCACCATGTCCGGCCAGACTGTCGAAGTGCTGAATACCGATGCCGAAGGCCGTCTGGTGCTGTGCGATGCGCTGACTTATGTTGAGCGTTTCGATCCTGAGCTGGTGATTGACGTCGCCACGCTGACCGGTGCCTGCGTGATTGCCCTTGGCCATCACATCACCGGTTTGCTGTCGAATCACAATCCGCTGGCTCATGAACTGATCGGTGCATCCGAACAGTCGGGTGACCGTGCATGGCGTCTGCCGCTGGCTGATGAATATCAGGAACAGCTGGATTCTAATTTTGCGGATATGGCAAACATCGGCGGCCGTCCGGGCGGGGCTATCACCGCCGGATGTTTCCTGTCACGGTTCACCCGTAAATACAGTTGGGCGCACCTGGATATCGCCGGTACCGCATGGCGTTCAGGTAAGAACAAAGGTGCGACCGGTCGTCCGGTGGCACTGCTGTCACAGTTCCTGCTCAACCGTGCAGGCCTGGATGGCGATGAGTGATTCCTGCGCTAAATAAGATATAATCTTCACTATCAGGGTCTGGTTCGCCAGACCTGTCACAGGCGGGCGCACCAGTTGCGCCCCTGTTTTTTTCTCAGCAGCACAGTGAACTCATCATGAAACAGGCAACCTTCTTTCTTCTCGATGCGCCGGACGCCAGTGGCGAGCTCAGCTCACACGAAGCCCTGGCCTGCGTGGTCGCCGCTGAACGTTACCGGATGGGCAAACGTGTTCTGCTGGCCTGTGAAGACCAAAAACAGGCTGAACGCCTGGATGAGGCGCTTTGGCAACGCGAACCGGGCCATTTTGTCCCGCATAACCTGGCTGGCGAAGGGCCGCGTTTTGGCGCGCCGGTTGAATTATGCTGGCCGGGAAAACGCGGTAATGCCCCGCGCGACTTGCTCATCAGCCTGATGCCTGAGTTTGCAGATTTTGCTACTGCTTTCCATGAAGTGGTAGACTTCGTTCCTTACGAAGATTCCCTTAAACAACTTGCGCGCGAACGCTACAAAGCCTATCGCAGCGTGGGTTTCTCTTTGACGACGGCCCCGACGCCCTCAGTCACCACATCGACCGACGAAAATACGAAGCGAAATGGATAAGACATATAACCCGCAAGACATCGAGCAGCCGCTTTACGAGCACTGGGAACAACAGGGCTATTTCAAGCCACATGGTGACACCAGTAAAGAAAGCTTTGCCATCATGATCCCGCCGCCGAATGTTACCGGCAGCTTGCACATGGGTCATGCTTTCCAGCAAACCATCATGGACGCCATGATCCGCTATCAGCGCATGCAAGGGAAAAACACCTTGTGGCAGGCGGGGACTGACCATGCGGGTATCGCAACGCAAATGGTGGTTGAGCGTAAAATCGCCGCAGAAGAAGGCAAAACCCGTCACGACTATGGCCGCGAAGCCTTCATCAACAAAATCTGGGACTGGAAAGCAGAATCCGGCGGCACCATTACCCGCCAGATGCGCCGTCTGGGCGATTCCGTAGACTGGGAGCGCGAGCGCTTCACGATGGATGAAGGCCTGTCTGACGCCGTGCGCGAAGTGTTTGTTCGCCTGTATAAAGAAGATCTGATTTATCGTGGCAAACGTCTGGTGAACTGGGATCCGAAACTGCGCACCGCGATTTCCGATCTGGAAGTGGAAAACCGCGAATCAAAAGGTTCCATGTGGCACCTGCGTTATCCGCTGGCTGACGGCGCGAAAACCGCTGAAGGCAAAGATTACCTGGTAGTCGCGACGACGCGCCCGGAAACCGTGCTCGGTGATACCGGCGTGGCCGTTAACCCGGAAGATCCGCGTTACCGGGATCTGATCGGCAAAGAGATCATTTTGCCGCTGGTAGGTCGTCGTATCCCGATTGTTGCCGATGAACACGCCGATATGCAAAAAGGCACCGGCTGCGTGAAGATCACCCCGGCGCATGACTTTAACGACTATGAAGTCGGTAAACGTCACGGCCTGCCAATGATCAACATTCTGACTTTTGATGGCGATATCCGCCAGGCCGCTGAAATTTTCGATACCAACGGCGAAGAAACGGATGCCTGCAGCAATGAGATCCCTGAACAGTTCCGTGGGCTTGAGCGTTTTGCTGCGCGTAAAGCCGTGGTCGCTGCCTTCGACGAAGCCGGTCTGCTGGAAGAAATCAAACCTCATGATCTGACTGTGCCTTACGGTGACCGTGGCGGCGTCGTTATCGAGCCCATGCTGACTGACCAGTGGTATGTGCGGACTGCGCCGCTGGCGAAAGTGGCGGTGGAGGCCGTTGAGCAAGGCGACATTCAGTTCGTGCCAAAGCAATACGAGAATATGTATTTCAGCTGGATGCGTGACATTCAGGACTGGTGTATTTCCCGTCAGCTGTGGTGGGGACACCGTATCCCGGCGTGGTATGACGCCGAAGGCAACGTATTTGTTGGCCGCGACGAAGCGGAAGTACGCAGCGAAAATAACCTGGGCGCAGACGTTGTACTGACTCAGGACGAAGACGTGCTCGATACCTGGTTCTCTTCCGGTCTGTGGACTTTCTCCACGCTGGGCTGGCCAGAACAGACACCTGACCTCAAAGCCTTCCACCCCTCAAGCGTGGTCGTCAGCGGCTTCGACATCATCTTCTTCTGGATCGCGCGCATGATCATGATGACCATGCACTTTGTGAAAGACGAGAACGGCAAGCCGCAGGTTCCGTTCCACACCGTTTATATGACGGGGCTTATCCGCGACGATGAAGGGCAGAAAATGTCCAAGTCCAAAGGTAACGTTATCGATCCGCTGGATATGATCGACGGTATCTCGCTGGAAGATCTGCTGGAAAAACGTACCGGCAACATGATGCAGCCGCAGCTGGCAGAGAAAATCCGCAAGCGCACCGAGAAGCAATTCCCGAACGGTATCGAACCGCACGGTACTGATGCCCTGCGCTTCACGCTGGCGGCACTGGCATCTACCGGTCGTGACATCAACTGGGACATGAAGCGTCTTGAAGGCTACCGTAACTTCTGTAATAAGCTGTGGAATGCCAGCCGCTTTGTACTGATGAACACCGAAGATCAGGATTGCGGCCTGAACGGCGGCGAACTTGAGCTGTCACTGGCTGACCGCTGGATCCTCGCGGAATATAACCGCACGGTAAAAACTTACCGTGAAGCGATGGATAACTATCGCTTCGATCTGGCTGCCAGCATTCTGTATGAATTCACCTGGAACCAGTTCTGTGACTGGTATCTGGAACTGACCAAGCCGGTTATGAATGGGGGCAACGAAGCCCAGCTACGCGGCACCCGTCATACACTGGTAGAAGTACTGGAAGGTTTGCTGCGTCTTGCGCATCCGATCATCCCGTTCATCACAGAAACCATCTGGCAGCGCGTGAAATCGCTGAAAGGCATCACGGCAGAAACTATTATGCTGCAGCCTTTCCCTGAGTTTGACGCAGCAAAAGCAGACGAACTGGCGCTGGCTGATCTGGAGTGGATTAAGCAGGCGATCATCGCTATCCGTAACGTGCGTGCTGAAATGAACCTGTCCCCGGCTAAACCGCTGGAACTGCTGCTGCGCGGCGCAAGTGCAGATGCACAACGTCGTGTGGAACAGAACCTGAGCTTTATTAAATCGCTGGCACGTCTGGAATCCATCACCATTCTGCCTGCTGGCGACAAAGGCCCGGTTTCTGTCACCAAACTGGTGGAAGGTGCGGAACTGCTGATCCCAATGGCCGGTCTGATTGATAAAGATGCCGAACTGGCGCGTCTGGACAAAGAGATGGCAAAACTGGATGGCGAGATTGCCTCCATCGAAGGCAAGTTGTCTAACGAAGGGTTCGTGGCGCGTGCGCCGGAAGCCGTCGTCGCCAAAGAACGTGAACGTCTGACGGCCTGTGGCGAAGCAAAAGTGAAACTGGCAGAACAGAAAGCCACGATTGCCGCGCTGTAATTCCGGTTATCCGTAAGCGTTAAAACACAATAAAAACGAAGGCCAGTCAGCGTAATCTGACTGGCCTTTTTTATTTAATCTGCTTCAGGGCTGAGAATCGTTGTTATGCGCGTCCACAAAAAGCTCGGTCATTTTTTTTACCAGCGTGGCAAAAAATTGGTTATTAAGAGCCGCTTTGTTATAAATCATATATATCGGCTGAGAAGGTAAATCGAACTCCATTTCCAGCTTCTGGACATCGAACGAATTTTTTACTTTTTCATAGAAACGTTCGGCAACAAACGCCAGCAGGTCAGAAACCTCAACCATTGAAATAATAGAGAGTAATGAAGGGCTGATGTATCTGACTTTTCTTTCGTGCTGCAGCATCTTATTCACGTTCAGCCGGTTAGATAAAGCGCTGGCACTTTCCGAATCCACAAAAATATACTCTTCAGCAATTGCCTGTTCGCGTGTCACCGTTCCTTTGATGCGCGGATGTGAACCGCGGCAAATCAGGACCGGCATTTCGTCGGCAATATGCTGGCTTACCCGGGAGTGACTAATGTGCGGATGAATATCAAAAACAATGTCTGCTTTACGGAAAATCAGCGACTCTTCGATATCAGTCAGGGAGTTATTGCTAACGTGATGAATTATCTCACAATCAGGCGCCACTTCATCCAGCACCTTGCGCATCACATTCATGGTAAACATAGATAAGTAAGGTGAACAGTTAACAACAAGGCGGGTTGGTACAGAATCAAATGAGATATTCTGCAATTTCGCAATCAGATTGTCATAAGCCTCTGCCAGCCCTTCATGTATACCCACTGCAACGGTTGTGGGTGCCAGCGCCTTACCATCCCTGATGAACAACGCATCATTATAATGAACCCGCAAACGCCCAAGAGCCTGACTGACAGCGGAAGGTGTGATGCCAAGAGCATCCGCCGCTTTGGTTCCGCTACGATGAATGAAAACAGCCTCAAACGTAGTTAATAAATTGAGATCAAAATTTTTCACCATTTTAAAACGATCGGTGAGTATGTTCTCTTTCATGCTTTCCAGCCCTCTGATCTCAGGTGTGTTACGAAAATTCGTATTCTCACCCTCAATCATAGTCAAGTTACTCATTGTTGGTCTCCTTACCTGTAAGTAAATTTGATGTATTTTATTAATACAAATGATCTGATTTTATTCATTAAAATCAATTTAAAAGAAAAGCAGACAGTGATATAAAACGCCAGC
>NZ_JAFMOS010000632.1 GCF_019049755.1 Rahnella perminowiae | reverse complement strand
TTCTTTATGTATCCGGCACTTTGCAGATGGCCTGAGAACAGCGAAGAAAATTTTTAGCGATTTCAGTATGATAAAAATCATCGCTTACCACTTTTTCAGATAGACCTTACCTCTAAATCCTCTTAGTCATTTTGGTTATTTATTATTTCCATCACTTCTTTAATTGTTATTATCCGCCTCGTTAACCTACATCCTCTGAAAGGTCTTTCCCGCGCGAAAACACACTGTAAAAGGCGCAGGGGGCCGGATTGATGACTTGCTTTTGCATAAGGGAATTCGTACCGCGATGACGACTCAGGCTCCTCCAACTTCACTGCTCCCGCTGACCCCCGAGCAAATGGCCCGCCTTCAATCGGCGATTGGTGATTACTCACCGACTCAGATGGCCTGGCTGTCCGGATATTTCTGGGGCAGGGTGAATCAGCAACCGGGCGCGGTTGCAGCGCCTTCTCCGGCACAGACTGCCGCGTCGGTAACCCTGATTTCCGCCTCGCAAACGGGTAATGCCCGCCGTGTTGCCGAGCAACTGCGTGATGACCTGATCGCCGCGAAAATTAACGTTAATCTGGTGAATGCCGGTGACTATAAATTCAAACAAATCGGCCAGGAAAAGCTGCTGCTGATTGTGGCCTCTACTCAGGGCGAAGGCGAGCAGGCGGAAGAAGCGGTCGCGCTGCATAAATTCCTGCAATCCAAAAAAGCGCCAAACATGAAAGACACTGCCTTTGCGGTGTTTGCGCTGGGTGATACCTCTTATGAATTCTTCTGTCAGGCGGGTAAAGACTTCGATACCCGTCTGGGCGAACTGGGGGCAGAACGCCTGTTAGACCGCGTTGATGCTGACGTTGAATATAAAGAAGCCGCCGAAAACTGGCGTAAACGTATTGTCGATGTGCTCAAACAGCGCGTACCGGCTGACACTGCGGCGCAGGCGGCTCCGACGCTGGCAGGCAGTGTGAATCAGGTCGACAGCAGCCCTTATACGAAAGAAGCGCCGCTGACCGCGACACTTTCCGTTAATCAGAAAATTACCGGCCGCGATTCTGACAAAGACGTTCGTCATCTGGAAATTGATCTCGGCGATTCCGGTCTGCGTTACCAGCCGGGCGATGCGCTGGGGATCTGGTTTGAAAACGATCCGCAACTGGTGCAGGAAATCGTTGAACTGCTGTGGCTGAAAGGCGATGAAATCGTTGAGGTGAACGATAAAAAACTGCCGCTTTCACAGGCCCTGCAACATCACATTGAACTGACCCAGAACACGACACCGATTATTGAAAAATACGCCGCGCTGTCCCGCGACGAACATCTGACCGGTTTTCTGGCCGATAAACCTGCGCTTCAGCAATACGCACAGACCGTACCGTTTGCTGACATGATCCGCCGCGCACCGACGGAGCTGGATGCACAGCAACTGGTGGATTTACTGCGTCCGCTGACACCGCGCCTGTATTCGATTGCCTCCTCGCAGGCTGAAACCGAAACAGAAGTGCATATTACCGTGGGGGTGGTGCGTTACGAAATCGACGGGCGTTCACGCTCCGGTGGCGCTTCAGGTTTCCTGGCCGATCGCCTGGAAGAAGACGGCGAAGTGAAAGTTTTCATCGAGCATAACGACAACTTCCGCCTGCCGGCGGATCCTGAAAAGCCGGTCATTATGATCGGGCCGGGCACCGGTATTGCGCCGTTCCGCGCTTTCATTCAGCAGCGAGATAACGACGGAGCTACCGGCAAAAACTGGTTATTCTTCGGTAACCCGCACTTTACCGATGATTTTCTCTATCAGGTTGAATGGCAACGTTACGTCAAGGACGGCCTGCTGACGAATATCTCCCTGGCATGGTCACGCGATCAGGCTGAAAAAGTATACGTACAGGACAAACTGCGTGAGCAGGGAGCCGAAGTCTGGCAATGGTTGCAGGAAGGCGCGCATGTGTATGTTTGTGGCGATGCCAACCGTATGGCGAAGGACGTCGAGCAGGCATTACTGGAAATCATTGCGCAATATGGCGAAATGGATTTGGAAACGGCCGACGAATATCTCAGTGAATTGCGCCTTGATCGCCGTTATCAGCGTGATGTGTACTAATGCCCTGCATCCTTCAAATTACAGGGGTGTTGGCTTCCTTCAATCACCCGAATCACTGACTTGAGTCAGCCCATCGGGATTCCTTCAGTTGCCGCCTACCTGCAACTCGAATGATTTTGGGCATAATGTTATGAGTGAAAAAATGATGAGCAATAAGTTGTGGAGTGAACTCAATCCCGGCCCCGGCCCGCTGATCGTCGATGCCCCGCTGGCTGACGCTGAACGTCTGAAGAAGGAAAGTAATTTCCTGCGCGGGACGATTGCCGATGATTTAAAAGACGGCCTGACCGGCGGCTTCAACGGTGACAACTTCCTGCTGATCCGCTTCCACGGCATGTATCAGCAGGATGACCGTGATATCCGTGCTGAACGCGCTGAACAGAAACTGGAACCGCGCCACGCCATGATGCTGCGTTGCCGCTTGCCGGGCGGAGTGATGACACCTGCGCAGTGGCTGGGGATCGACAAATTTGCCGAAGACAGCACGCTGTATGGCAGCATCCGTATTACTAACCGTCAGACATTCCAGTTCCACGGCATCCTGAAACCGAACGTTAAACCGGTGCATCAGTTGCTCAATAAACTCGGACTGGATGCGCTGGCGACCGCCAATGACGTTAACCGTAACGTATTGTGTACGTCTAATCCGGTGGAATCTGAACTGCATCAGGAAGCGTATCAGTGGGCGAAGAAAATTTCCGAGCATCTGCTGCCGCGCACCCGTGCTTACGCTGAAGTGTGGCTGGATCAGGAAAAAGTTGAAACCACCGATGAAGAGCCGATTCTGGGTGCGACTTATCTGCCACGTAAGTTCAAAACAACGGTCGTGATCCCGCCACAAAATGACGTGGATTTGCACGCCAACGACCTGAACTTCGTGGCGATTGCGGATAACGGTAAACTGGTCGGTTTCAATGTGCTGGTCGGCGGCGGGCTTTCTATCGCCCATGGTGATAAAGCCACTTATGCGCGTACGGCCAGCGAACTGGGCTTTATTCCGCTGGAGCACACGCTGGCCGTGGCCGAAGCCGTGGTGACCACGCAACGTGACTGGGGTAACCGCACCAACCGTAAAAATGCCAAAACCAAATACACGCTGGAACGCGTCGGCGTACCGGTATTCAAAGCCGAAGTTGAAAAACGCGCCGGTATTCAGTTTGCTGATATCCGCCCTTACGAATTCACCGGTCGCGGCGACCGTATCGGCTGGGTAAAAGGTATCGACAACCAATGGCATCTGACGCTGTTTATCGAAAATGGCCGTATTCTCGATTACCCGGGCAAGCCGCTGAAAACCGGACTGGCAGAAATTGCTAAGATCCATAAAGGGGATTTCAGGCTTACTGCTAATCAGAATCTGATCGTGGCCGGTGTGGCTGAAAAAGACAAAGATGCGATCGAAACTCTGGCACGTAATCACGGCCTGATCGACGACAGTGTCACTGAGCAACGTAAAAACTCGATGGCCTGTGTGTCTTATCCGACCTGTCCGCTGGCGATGGCGGAAGCGGAACGTTTCCTGCCTGAATTTGTCACCAAAGTGGAAGGCATCATGCACGGACACGGTGTGGGCGATGAACACATCGTTCTGCGCGTGACCGGTTGTCCGAACGGCTGTGGCCGTGCGCTGCTGGCGGAAATTGGTCTGGTAGGGAAGGCGTTGAACCGTTACAACCTGCACCTCGGCGGTAACCGTGCCGGAACACGTATTCCGCGTATGTATCGTGAAAATATTTCTGATGCAGAGATCCTGAGCATCATTGACGAACTGGTCGGTCGCTGGTCGAAAGAGCGCGAAACCGGTGAAGGCTTTGGTGACTTCGTGATCCGCGCCGGGATCATTAAGCCGGTGCTGGATCCGGCACGCGACTTTTATGACTAAGCGCGATAACCGACTGGAGGCAATATGAGTTTGCTGAATCTTACTCTGGCTGAACTGAATGACATGCCGAAGTCCGGACAATCTATGGCGCTGGCGGAAATTAACGTCAGCCTGGAGAAACTGTCCGCGCAGGAGCGTGTGCAATGGGCGCTGGAAAACATGCCCGGCGAATTCGCGCTGTCTTCCAGCTTCGGCATTCAGGCGGCGGTCTGTCTGCATTTAGTCACTCAGCAAAAACCGGACATTCCGGTGATCCTGACCGATACCGGTTATCTGTTTCCGGAGACGTATCAGTTTATTGATACGTTAACTGAACAGCTAAACCTGAACCTGCAGGTATTCCGCGCTGAACACTCGGCTGCCTGGCAGGAAGCGCGTTACGGCAAACTGTGGGAGCAGGGCGTTGAGGGTATCGAAAAATACAACCACATCAACAAAGTCGAGCCAATGAATCGGGCGATTCAGACGCTGGGTGTGCAGACCTGGTTCGCCGGTCTGCGTCGTGAGCAATCCGGCAGCCGTGCGCATCTGCCGGTGCTGGCGGTACAACGTGGGGTGTTTAAAATCCTGCCAATTATTGACTGGGATAACCGTCAGATTTTCCGTTATCTGCAAGACAACGGCCTGAGCTATCACCCGCTGTGGGATCAGGGCTATCTTTCCGTCGGTGACACGCATACGACGAAAAAATGGGAAGAAGGGATGAAGGAAGAGGATACGCGATTCTTCGGACTCAAACGCGAATGCGGCCTGCACGAATAAATCCCCGTCATACTTCGGGTTGCAGATGCGTTGGCTGCGTTCAGTCGCCCGAATCACTGACTCATGTCAGCTCATCGGGACTTCTTCGCTTGCCGCCTGCCTGCAACCCGAATTATTTAGGGGATTCCTGTTATTAGCGTCTCAATTACCCCTAGTTAATCAGGCGTGTTTTGCCGGTTTTGCCAGATCCTTCAGCAGCGGGAATAACACTTTTACCGTGTCGCGCGAGCGCTTCTCAATGCGGCCCGGCAACGCTTTATCGAGATATTGCAGACTATCAAACTGGCTCTGATAACGGGTGTTGCCCAGCGGGAAGTGGCGGGTGATCGCACGTTGCTGCACGCCGTCTTTCTTACCCAGCGCAAAGTTAGTCGCCGTCACATTCAGCAGCGGCAGGTGCGCGTCATCCAGCGCTTTTATGCCATCGCAGCAATGTGTGCCTTCATGGCTTTGTGCCGGAATACCCAGACTGCGGGCAATACTCAGCGCCTTAATCCGGGTCAGTTTCGCCACAGCCACTGAAGTATTCTCGCCGCTATTGAAATACAACCGGTCGCCGGTGATCAGCGAATCCATGTTGATCACCAGCAGCGTATTTTTCTTCTCTTCAGCGCTCATCCGGTTTACAAAGTCTTCCGCACCTTTAGCGCCGGTTTCTTCCGCGCTCAGTGCCACGAAACGCAGGCTATAGTGTGTCGGGATGGCCTGCATGCGTTCGGCCAGCTCAAGCATCACACCGACGCCGGAGGCGTTGTCATCGACACCCTGCAACGTCAGGCCGCCGAGATTGTGGTTGGTATCATTGTCACTTTGCGGCACATAGGTATCTAAATGCGCCATCACGATGATTTGTTGTGGTACTTCACCGGCACGAGCGGCAATCACCGACGTGGCGTGAATATTTTGCCAGTTCTTTTTCCCCGTATTGCTGGTGTAAAGATAACGGGTATCGAAGCCACGTAAATCGCTCTTATAGCCTAATTTGTTGAATTGCTGGTTCAGATAATCCGCCGCGATCAGCTCTGCCGGGCTGCCGGCCATGCGCCCGGGGAAATAAGTCGCGATATGGCGAATTTGCTGACTGGCGATCATACCCATCGCCGGAAGCGGGACGGATGACGCCATCGCATGACCCATACAGACACCGCTCAGGCTCAGCGCCAGCAGCGTCTGTTTCATGCGTGAAAAAGAAAACATAGCCAAAAATCCTTATTTGCCGGTCAATACGACCGGAAGGCAATCAAACAACAGGCCGCGTGTGGCGGTCTTTCTGGGGCATACAGTATGCGATTGTCTGCGCGATTAGACAATTTCCCGTTATCCCAAACCGCTCTTTTTGCCGGGCTATATTCCATTTAGTAACTAATCATTCTTTTTCGTCATTTCAGATCAATTATTGCCTGCACGTATAGTTTGTTTATTAATCCTGATAATCATTTAAGGCTTTCGTGGACTATCTACCAATATTTGCCGACCTAAAACAACGCCCTGTTCTGGTTGTTGGGGGTGGCGAAGTCGCTGCCCGCAAAATCGATCTTCTCCTGCGGGCGGGTGCGCAAGTACGGATAGTCGCACAGGCACTTTCTCCCGAGCTGGAACAACGCAGACAGGCCGCCGAAATTAGCTGGTCAGCACAGGCATTTTTGCCGGAACAGCTCGACGATGTCTTTCTGGTGATTGCCGCTACAGACGACGCTGCGCTGAATGCTGAAGTTTTTGAGCAAGCTAATCTGCGACATGTGCTGGCTAACGTGGTTGATGATCAGCCGAAATGCTCTTTCATTTTCCCTTCGATTGTCGACCGTTCGCCGATTGTGGTGGCGATTTCTTCCAGCGGTAAAGCACCGGTACTCGCCAGAATGCTGCGCGAGAAGCTGGAAACTCTGTTGCCGAACAGCCTGGGGCAAATGGCCGATATCGCCGGACGCTGGCGTGAAAATGTGAAAGCGCAGTTCAGCTCCATGCGTTCACGTCGTCGTTTTTGGGAGCATGCATTTGCCGGACGCTTTGCCAGCCTCGCTTCTGCGGGAAAGCTCGCAGAAGCAGAACGGGCACTGCAACAACAGTTAGAAAATGCGGAAGACATCTCGCATAGCGGACATGTCACGCTGGTCGGTGCCGGGCCCGGTGATGCAGGATTGCTCACCCTTCGCGGGCTGCAGGTGATGCAGCAGGCTGATGTGGTGCTTTACGACCACCTGGTCAGCGAAGAAGTGCTGGATTTAGTGCGCCGCGATGCGGACAAGATTTGTGTGGGTAAACGTGCGGGCAGCCATTCTGTTGCGCAGGAAGAAACCAACCGTCTGCTGGTCGAACTGGCGCAGCAGGGGAAAAAAGTCGTGCGCCTCAAAGGCGGTGATCCGTTTATTTTTGGACGCGGCGGCGAAGAATTACAGGCAGTGCAGTCGGCGGGTATTCCTTTCCAGGTTGTGCCTGGCGTAACCGCTGCTGCCGGCGCGACAGCTTATGCCGGGATCCCGCTGACGCACCGCGATTATGCACAGAGCGTGATCTTCGTGACAGGGCATTGCCGCCCGGAAAATAACGGCGTGCAGTGGGAGACTCTCGCGAAAGGCCAGCAGACATTGGCGATTTACATGGGCACGCTTAAAGCGGCAGAAATCAGCCAGCAATTGATCGCTCATGGTCGCGCAGCGCATACACCCGTTGCGGTCATCGGACGGGGAACACGTTCTGATCAGCAGGTGCTGACCGGAACACTCGATAATCTTGAACATCTGGCTCAACAGGCGCCGACGCCGGCGTTACTGGTGATTGGTGAAGTGGTGTCACTTCATCAGCAACTGGCCTGGTTTGGGCATCATCCTGAGACTGACGGCACCCAACGCCCGTCGGTTGTGAATTTGGCTTAAAGGATCTGTTATGGACGAAAAACGACTGACTCATTTGCGGCAACTGGAGGCGGAGAGTATCCATATCATCCGTGAAGTGGCTGCTGAATTCGCCAACCCGGTGATGATGTATTCCATCGGGAAAGATTCCTCGGTGATGCTGCATCTGGCACGCAAAGCCTTCTTCCCGGGAACCTTGCCCTTCCCGCTGCTGCATGTGGATACCGGCTGGAAATTCCGCGAAATGTATGAATTCCGCGACCGCACGGCGAAGAATTACGGCTTTGAGCTGCTGGTGCATAAAAACCCGGAAGGTGTGGCGATGGGCATCAACCCGTTCGTGCACGGCAGCGCGAAACATACGGATATCATGAAAACCGAAGGTCTGAAACAGGCGCTGAATAAATACGGCTTTGATGCCGCTTTCGGCGGCGCGCGCCGTGACGAAGAAAAATCCCGTGCCAAAGAACGTATCTATTCGTTCCGTGACCGCTTCCACCGCTGGGATCCCAAAAATCAGCGCCCTGAGTTGTGGCATAACTACAACGGCCAGATTAACAAAGGTGAAAGCATCCGCGTGTTTCCGCTCTCCAACTGGACTGAGCTGGATATCTGGCAGTACATCTATCTGGAAAATATTGAGATTGTTCCGTTATATCTGGCCGCGCCACGTCCGGTGCTGGAGCGTGACGGTATGTTACTGATGGTGGATGACGATCGTATCGATCTGCAACCGGGTGAAGTGATCGAGAAGAAAATGGTGCGTTTCCGCACATTGGGTTGCTGGCCGCTGACCGGGGCTGTTGAATCCGAAGCTCAGACGCTGCCGGAGATCATCGAAGAGATGTTGGTGTCGACCACCAGTGAACGCCAGGGACGCGCGATCGACCGTGATCAGGCCGGGTCGATGGAACTTAAAAAGCGTCAAGGGTATTTCTAAGGAGCCGCAGCTAATGAATAACGCAATTGCACAACAAATCGCGGAGCAGGGCGGCGTTGAAGCTTACCTGCACGCTCAGCAACACAAAAGCCTGCTGCGCTTTCTGACCTGCGGCAGCGTCGATGATGGCAAAAGTACCTTAATCGGACGCCTGCTGCATGACACCCGTCAGATCTACGAAGATCAGTTATCTTCACTACATAACGACAGCAAACGTCACGGAACACAGGGTGAAAAACTCGATCTGGCACTGCTGGTGGATGGCTTGCAGGCCGAACGCGAGCAGGGTATTACCATTGATGTGGCATACCGTTATTTCTCTACCGAGAAACGTAAATTCATCATTGCCGATACCCCGGGGCACGAACAGTACACCCGTAATATGGCGACCGGTGCATCGACTTGTGATCTGGCGATCCTGCTGATCGACGCCCGTAAAGGCGTGCTGGATCAAACCCGCCGTCACAGCTTTATTGCGACATTGCTCGGGATCCGTCATCTGGTGGTAGCCGTCAACAAAATGGATCTGGTGGATTACAGCGAAACGGTTTACGAGCAATTCAAACAGGATTATCTGGATTTCGCTCAGCAACTGCCGACCGATCTGGACATCAAATTTGTACCGCTTTCTGCCCTGGAAGGCGACAACGTCGCCACGCCGGGAGATAAAATGAGTTGGTACACCGGCCCGACTCTGCTCGACGTACTGGAAACGGTCAACGTTATTAACATCCGTGAACAGCAACCGATGCGCTTCCCGGTGCAGTATGTTAACCGCCCGAACCTCGATTTTCGCGGCTATGCGGGAACGCTGGCATCGGGTTCAGTGCGTGTTGGCCAGAAGGTGAAAGTGTTGCCATCGGGTGTGGAATCTACCGTGGCACGCATTGTGACCTTCGACGGTGATTTACAGGAAGCCTGGGCGGGTGATGCCATTACGCTGGTGCTGGCCGATGAACGTGATATCAGCCGTGGCGACACGCTGGTTGATGCGCAAGAAACGGTTAAACCGGTACAACATGCCAAAGTCGATGTTGTGTGGATGGCTGAGCAGCCACTGAGCGTCGGTCAAAGCTATGACATTAAAGTCGGGGGTAAGAAAGCCCGTGCGCGTGTTGAGAATATCGAATATCAGGTTGAAATTAACTCACTGACTCAGCGTGTGGTTGAAAATCTGCCACTTAATGGTATCGGACTGGTGGAACTGGCCTTCGACGAACCTCTGGTGCTGGATAGCTATCAGAGCAACGCGGTGACCGGCGGCATGATTTTTATCGATCGTCTGACCAACGTCACTGTCGGAGCCGGTCTGGTGCGTGAGGCGATTGAACAGGTGTATCAGGAGTCGGATAAATACAGCGCATTTGAGCTGGAACTGAACAGCCTGGTTTGCCGTCACTTCCCGCACTGGGGCGCACGCGATTTACTGGGTGGTAAATAAGATGGTGTCACCGGATGGCGCTTTACGTAAAGATGACAACGTTGTCTGGCATCCGCACGCGGTGACACGTGCGGATCGTGAAAAGCAGCAGGGTCATCGCGGTGCGGTGCTGTGGTTTACCGGGCTTTCGGGCTCAGGGAAATCCACCGTGGCCGGTGCGCTCGAGCAAGCGCTGCACCGGCAGGGGGTCAGCACTTATCTGCTCGATGGTGATAATGTCCGCCACGGGCTGTGCCGTGATCTGGGCTTTACCGATGACGACAGGCGCGAAAATATTCGTCGCGTGGGTGAGGTGGCAAAACTGATGGTGGATGCCGGGCTGGTCGTGCTGACGGCGTTCATTTCACCTCACCGCGCCGAGCGTGACATGGTGCGTGATTTGCTGGAAAACGGTCAGTTTGTTGAGATATTTGTGGATACGCCGCTGGCTATCTGTGAGGCACGTGATCCGAAAGGTTTATATAAAAAGGCCCGTGCGGGTGAACTGAAAAACTTCACCGGTATCGACGCAGAATATCAGCCGCCGGAGACCCCGGATGTGCATCTTGATGGTGAACAATTGGTAACACAATTGGTGCCTCAATTATTAGAAGTGATGCGCCAGCGCGCTATTATCAATCCCTGAATGTTACCGGCCAAACGCCACAGAGCGTGCCGGTTTACACTGAAATACAGGGATCAACTATGCAGGCGTTATTGAGCAGACTTGTCAGCCGGAACCGCGTCGATCGTACCGGGGAGATCAGCCTCCGGACACGTGCGCCGATCACGACAACAGACAGTGCAGATACCGAAGAACCGTCCTATTCCATGCAGGGTGGGTTTATCGGTTTTGTCTTCTACTGGCTGGCGTTTGCGATCCCTTTTCTGGTTTATGGTTCTAATACCCTTTTTTTCCTGCTTTACACCTGGCCGTTCTTCCTGGCGCTGATGCCCGTTTCCGTACTGATAGGCATTGCGTTAAGCATGTTCTTTCGCGGTGGCTGGTTCAAAACCTCGGCCGCCAGCGGCATCTGTGTGATTGGCATGTTTTGGACCGTCTTCTCATTCTTGTCTGGCTGGTGATTTTTTCTGGCGGTTTTCCCGGCAAATTCCCTTCACGATGTAACCCATTGTGTCATTCTCACCCATAATTGCGTGCGTAAGTCTGATTCTCACTGGCAATTACCTTGCCACAGTGGAGTCAGAGGGAAAGTTGTGGGATGATTGTCCAGCTTTTTTAGGGGGCGGGGATGGGCAAACTAACACTGCTATTACTGATTTTACTTGGCTGGCTACAGTATTCGCTGTGGCTGGGTAAGAATGGTATTCACGATTATGTACGTGTAAATGATGACGTTCAGGTGCAACAAGTTAATAACGGCAAACTGAAATCACGTAATGATCAACTTTTCGCAGAAATCGACGATTTAAACGGCGGTCAGGAAGCGATCGAAGAACGTGCACGCAACGAACTGGGCATGATTAAACCCGGCGAGACTTTCTATCGTCTGGTGCCTGACAATAAACGTGCGCCGGGCAGCACCGTTTCGCAAAACAACCTGAATCAATAGCCATGAGCCATACCGCAGTTTCCCTTCCAGAGGTCATCGCTGTGTTACCGGCTGCCGGTATTGGCAGCCGTATGCAGGCCGAATGCCCCAAACAATACCTTTCTGTCGGCGGTAAGACGCTGATAGAACATTCAATTTATGCACTGCTGCAAAGCGGCAGCGTCCGTCAGGTTATCGTGGCGCTTAGTCCGCACGACACGCAGTTCGCCCAACTTCCCATTGCCAGCGATCCGCGTATCCGCGTGGTGGCAGGCGGTGCTGAACGGGCTGAATCGGTTATGGCCGGGCTGGATGTTGCCGGAGATAACGGCTGGGTGCTGGTGCATGACGCTGCGCGCCCGTGCCTGCATCCTGATGATCTTAATAATCTGCTGGCGATTGCCACCACCAGCAAAATCGGCGGGATCCTCGCCGCGCCGGTGCGTGACACCATGAAGCGCGGTGAACCCGGTCTGGCAGCAATTGCACATACAGTGGATCGTCAGGATCTGTGGCATGCGCTGACGCCGCAGTTTTTTCCGCTCGAATTATTGAAAACCTGCCTGCGCCGTGCACTCAATGAAGGTGCGGTGGTCACAGATGAAGCCTCTGCAATGGAATATTGCGGTTTTCATCCTTTGCTGATCCCGGCACGGGCCGATAATATCAAAGTCACCAGACCAGAAGATCTGGCCCTGGCTGAATTCTATTTAACCCGCTTATCCCAGGAGGAAAACGCATAATGCGTATCGGTCACGGTTTTGATGTCCATAAGTTTGGCGGAGAAGGCCCGCTGGTGATCGGTGGTGTGCGTATCCCTTATCCGCTGGGTTTACTGGCGCATTCAGATGGCGATGTTGCCTTGCACGCGGCAACTGACGCGCTGCTTGGCGCGGCTGCGCTGGGAGATATCGGCAAGCTTTTCCCGGATACGGATCCTGCATTCAAAGGTGCTGACAGTCGCGAACTGCTGCGCGAAGCGTACCGCCGTATCCGAGCAAAAGGCTACAAGCTGGGCAATCTGGATATCACTATCATTGCACAGGCACCGAAAATGGCTCCGCACATCCCGCAGATGCGTGTGTTTCTGGCCGAAGATCTGCAATGTCATATGGATGACGTCAATGTAAAAGCCACGACCACCGAACAACTGGGCTTTACCGGCCGTGGCGAGGGTATTGCCTGCGAAGCCGTTGCCCTGCTGGTTAAGGAATGATGTTGTGGAAGATTACCGCATGATAGATATGTCCCGTCTCACCTGGTTACTGGGTGAGCCTGTCGCCAGCGGTCAGCTGAAAGCCAATCCCGAAGACTTTATCGTCGAAGAGGATCTGGGTTTTGAGCCGGACGGTGAAGGTGAACATCTGTTGGTGCGGATCCGCAAAAATGGCTGCAATACCCAATTCGTCGCGGAGCAACTGGCGCGTTTCGCCAAAGTGCATCCGCGCGACGTCAGTTATGCCGGTCTCAAGGATCGTCATGCGGTCACGGAACAATGGTTTTGCCTGCATTTGCCGGGCAAAGCTGACCCTGATTTAAGCCAGTTTGACCTCGAAGGCTGCGAAGTTGTCCGCGTCTCGCGCCATCGTAAAAAGATGCGTATCGGCACGCTGAAAGGCAACGCATTTACACTGGTGCTGCGACAGTTAAGCAATATTGCTGATGTTGAAGCACGTCTGGAAAAAATCACCCGGCAGGGCGTACCGAACTATTTCGGTACCCAGCGTTTTGGCCGTGGCGGCAATAATCTGGTGCAGGCGAAACGGTGGGCAACCAACGAAGCCCGTCCCAAAGAACGTGCGAAGCGCAGTTTCTATCTTTCCGCCAGCCGTAGCGCGATGTTCAACATTGTTGCCAGCCAGCGTCTGGCTGAAGGTTACGTGCGTGAGCCGATGTTGGGCGATGCCCTGCAACTCAGCGGCCGTGGCAGCTGGTTTGTTGCGAAAGCCGAAGAGTTCGTGTCGCTGTTACCGCGTGTTGAAAGCGGTGAATTAATGATCACGGCACCTTTACCGGGTGATGGCCCGCTGGGCACACTCGAAGATGCCGAAGTTTATGAACAGGCCTGTCTCAAGGATCAGGGAGATTTACTGTCGCTGCTCAAGCGCGAGCGAGTCGAACCGGCACGACGTGCCATCATGCTGCAACCGTTGCAGATGCAGTGGCAGCGCTGGGATGATGTCACTCTGGAACTCAAATTCTGGTTACCGGCCGGCAGTTATGCCACCAGCGTGGTGCGTGAACTGATGAATCTGGATGAAAGTGATGCGGATATTACTGAGTAACGACGACGGCGTACTGGCTCCCGGCATACAGGCGCTGGCGTCCGCGCTGCGTGAGTTTGCTGATGTGAAGCTGGTGGCCCCTGATCGTAACCGCAGCGGTGCATCTAATGCGTTGACGCTGGATGGCCCGTTGCGTATTCAGTCTTACCCTAACGGTGATACCGCCGTGATTAACGGTACGCCGACCGACTGTGTGTACCTTGGTGTGAATACGCTGATGCGCCCGAAGCCGGATATTGTGGTTTCTGGCATCAATGCAGGGCCAAATCTGGGCGACGATGTGATCTATTCCGGCACGGTTGCCGCCGCGATGGAAGGACGCCATCTGGGCTTTCCTGCGTTGGCGGTGTCGCTGGACGGACATCAGCATTATGACACGGCAGCAATCATCACCTGCCGGCTCCTCAGGGCACTGGCACGTGAGCCTTTGCGCACCGGCAAGATTTTGAACATTAACGTCCCGGATCTGCCACTTTCGCAGGTCAAAGGGATCAGGGTGACGCGTTGCGGTAGCCGTCATCCGGCCGAGCAGGTATTTTGTCAGCAGGACCCGCGGGGTCAGGACTTGTACTGGATAGGCCCGCCGGGAGATAAATTTGATATCGCACCTGATACTGATTTTGCTGCTGTAGCGCAAGGTTATGTTTCAGTGACGCCACTACAGGTGGATTTAACCGCCTATGCGGCTCAGGATGTCGTGGTCTCATGGTTGGAAAAGGCCGGGGTGAGCGCGAATGGTGAATAAACCGATGTACAACCTGCTGGAACAACTGCGCCTGCAGGGTATTCATGATGAAAAACTGTTGCATGCCATCGAGTCTGTGCCGCGTGAGCGTTTCGTGGATGAGGCCTTTCAGCATAAAGCTTACGAAAACACGGCGTTGCCTATCGGGTCCGGTCAGACCATTTCTCAGCCTTATACCGTGGCGAGAATGACCGAGTTATTGCGCCTTACGCCCTCGTCCCGCGTGCTGGAAATTGGCACCGGTTCAGGCTATCAGACGGCCATTCTGGCACATCTGGTTGAGCATGTTTTCTCGGTTGAGCGCATCAAAGGGTTGCAATGGCAGGCGAAAAGACGTCTCAAGCAACTCGATTTGCATAATGTTTCCACCCGTCATGGTGACGGCTGGCAGGGCTGGCCTTCGCGTGGCCCGTTTGATGCCATTATTGTCACCGCCGCACCTCCTGAAATACCTCAAGATCTGTTGCAACAACTCGATGATGGCGGTGTATTAATTCTGCCAGTGGGCGAAGAAAATCAGACATTGCAACGGGTCACCCGGCGTGGTGGTGAGTTTGTTGCAGAGACTATCGAAGCTGTTCGTTTTGTCCCGCTGGTGAAAGGCGAACTCGCCTGACACCGGCCATACGCCGGTACCTTCAGGACTAACTCCTTAAAATTTAAATACAACTGATATATGGTGCTGTACTGGCGATGTTGATAGCATCCACTACAGTTTTTTATGGCACTGCGGCATTCGGGCGAAGACCTGAATGAGTATGTTGCCTGCCCGCACCGTGTCCGGTGACACGAAAAGCGCCAGCTGGCGCGGTGTGCGCGGTTAAAGAGATATTCTGAGATTGCCGTAACGGGGGAAATATGAGCACGGGAAGCCCAATAAAAACACTAAGCCGCATTGCAATGTGTACTTTTATCAGTGCCTGGATGGCGGGATGTACGAACAATTCAACGACATCCGCACCCATCAGCAGCGTCAATGGCGGCGGTAACAGCGGCAATAGTAGTCAGAATACTCTGAATTCTGCTCCGCAAATGGCACCTGCCGTCGGACCCGGCGGACATATTGTTTACAACCGCAGCTATAACTCGATCCCTAAAGGAAGTTATAGCGGCAGCACCTACCAGGTGAAGCGCGGCGACACCCTGTTCTATATTGCCTGGATCACGGGCAATGACTTCCGCGACCTGGCCGCACGCAATAATATTCCTGCGCCATACAGCCTTGAAGTTGGCCAGACAATTCAGATCAATAACGTTTCTTCTGCGGCGAGCACCGGGGGTACGGTAGCGGTCGCAGATGCTACAAATGGTGGTGTTCCGAAAGCTCCAACCGGGGGCATGCTCACAGGTTCTGTGGTTGCATCTCAACCAACTACCACGTATTCTGATTCTTCTGGTAAACAGAATGTAGGCAGGATGTTGCCTTCATCAGGTGCAGTTACTACCACCACAACACCTGTTGCTGTAGCCAGCACTCCCGTCGCCACCTCAACAAATAATGGCGGTCCGGTTTCCTCCTGGAAATGGCCGACTGACGGGAAAATTATCGATAATTTCTCTGCTTCTGAAGGGGGAAATAAGGGGATCGATATTGCTGGTTCGCGTGGACAGTCTGTCGTAGCAACCGCCTCGGGGCGTGTGGTTTACGCGGGTAATGCTCTTCGCGGTTACGGTAATCTGATCATCATTAAACACAATGATGATTACCTGAGCGCCTATGCACATAACGATACAATGCTGGTCCGGGAACAACAAGAAGTGCAGGCGGGACAAAAAATAGCGACTATGGGTAGCACCGGAACCAGTTCAGTAAGATTGCATTTTGAAATTCGTTACAAGGGGAAATCCGTAAACCCGCTGCGTTATCTTCCGCAGCGATAAATCGGGGCAGAGCATCGATTCTGCCCTCGGGACCACGGGTAGGAGCAGCTTATGAGTCAGAATACGCTGAAAGTTAACGAGTTACATGATGATGTAGATTTCGATGAGAACAGCGCTGAAGCCTTTGACGAGAAAGCAATAGTCGAAGAGACTGCCGACAACGATGCTGAAGAAGAATTGTTGTCGCAGACTGTAAGCCAACGAGTGCTGGACGCCACTCAACTGTACCTCGGTGAAATCGGTTATTCCCCTCTGCTTACTGCAGAAGAGGAAGTTTATTTTGCACGACGCGCGTTGCGGGGAGATGTTCCTTCCCGCCGCCGTATGATTGAAAGTAATCTGCGTTTAGTGGTTAAAATTGCCCGCCGCTACAGTAATCGCGGTCTGGCACTGCTGGATCTGATCGAGGAAGGTAACCTGGGTCTGATCCGTGCGGTTGAAAAATTTGATCCTGAGCGCGGTTTCCGTTTCTCTACCTATGCAACATGGTGGATCCGTCAGACGATTGAACGGGCGATCATGAATCAAACCCGTACTATCCGTTTGCCCATTCACATCGTTAAAGAACTGAACGTTTACCTGCGTACTGCACGTGAACTTGCACATAAACTGGACCATGAACCGAGTGCTGAAGAGATTGCTGAGCAGCTCGACAAACCGGTACATGACGTCAGCCGTATGTTGCGCCTGAATGAACGCATTACTTCTGTGGATACTCCGTTGGGCGGTGACTCAGAGAAAGCGTTGTTAGATATTCTGGCGGATGAGAAAGACAACGGCCCGGAAGACACCACACAAGATGACGATATGAAACAAAGTATCGTTAAGTGGTTATTCGAGTTGAATGCAAAACAGCGTGAAGTTCTGGCGCGCCGTTTCGGCCTGTTAGGCTATGAAGCAGCGACGCTGGAAGATGTAGGCCGCGAGATTGGCCTGACACGTGAGCGTGTTCGTCAGATTCAGGTAGAAGGTTTGCGTCGCCTGCGTGAAATCCTGCAGGGGCAGGGACTGAGCATCGAAGCATTGTTCCGCGAATAACTTATTCGCCGGGCAGTGGTTGCATCATGTTCTATCCTGTAAGAACAACACATAAAAACGGTGGGTCAATCCCACCGTTTTTTTATGCTTCCTGTTCTGACCAGCGGATATCTACACCATATCTTTCAGACGATATATCCATTCCAGCGCCTGACGTGGCGACAGAGAATCTGCATCGAGAGATTCCAGCGCTTCAACCGCCGGAGACACTTCTTCCGTCAGTAATGCCAATTGCGGGCCATCGACTTTGCTGGCTGCAGCGTTGTTGGACAACGTTTCCAGCTCTTTCAGTTTCTGACGCGCACGCTTAATCACATCTCGCGGAACACCCGCCAGCGCCGCAACGGCCAGACCGTAACTCTTGCTGGCCGCGCCATCCTGTACGCTGTGCATAAAGGCGATCGTGTCGCCGTGTTCAATAGCATCCAGATGAACATTGACCGTGCCTTCCATTTTTTCCGGCAGGGTAGTCAGCTCGAAATAATGGGTGGCGAACAGCGTCATGGCTTTAATACGGCTGGCGAGATTTTCCGCACACGCCCATGCCAGCGACAAACCATCATACGTTGACGTCCCTCTCCCGATTTCATCCATCAATACCAGACTGTTTTCGGTGGCGTTATGGAGGATATTGGCGGTTTCGGTCATTTCCACCATAAAGGTAGAACGCCCCGAAGCCAGATCGTCCGCCGCACCGACACGGGTAAAAATGCGATCCACAGGCCCGATAACAGCGGTTTCTGCGGGCACATAGCTGCCGATATGCGCCATCAGGACGATCAGCGCCGCCTGACGCATATAGGTACTTTTACCGCCCATATTCGGACCGGTGATGATCAGCATGCGCCGTGCCGGAGACATATTCAGCGGGTTGGAAATAAACGGTTCGCTCAGTACCTGTTCAACCACAGGATGGCGGCCACCGGTAATATTAATGCCCGGTTTTTCACTCATCGTCGGACAGGCGTAATTCAATGTGTACGCACGTTCTGCCAGGTTGCTCAGAACATCCAGTTCCGCCAGTGCACTGGCGCTTTGCTGTAATGCGGACAGGTGTGGCATCAGTAGATCGAACAGCTCTTCGTACAGCGCTTTTTCCAGAGACAAGGCTTTGCCTTTTGAAGTCAGCACTTTGTCTTCGTACTCTTTCAACTCAGGAATGATGTAGCGCTCAGCGTTTTTGAGCGTCTGGCGACGGACATAGTGGATCGGCACCAGATGGCTCTGACCGCGGCTGACCTGAATGTAATAACCATGCACGCCGTTGAAACCGACTTTCAGCGTATCCAGCCCCAGTTTCTCGCGTTCGCGGATCTCTAATCTGTCGAGATAATCGGTCGCGCCGTCTGCCAGGGCTCGCCATTCATCCAGCTCGGCATTGTAGCCCGGTGCGATTACACCGCCATCACGTACCAGAACCGGCGGCGTTTCGATGATTGCGCGCTCGAGCAGTTCCACCAGTTCGGTGAACTCACCGGTTTGTCCGACCAGTGTTTTTACATGTGCGGCGTCGGTTTCCTGCAATATTTCCCGGATTTCCGGCAGTTGCTGCATCGCATGACGCATACGAGCCAGGTCACGCGGGCGGGCGCTGCGCAATGCGAGCCGTGCCAGTATACGTTCGAGGTCGCCGACCTGTCGCAGTACCGGTTGCAGATCTGCCGTGAGATCCTGCAATGCACCGATCGCCTGCTGGCGATGTGTCAGCAATTTGATATCGCGGCTTGGCATGTGGATCCAGCGTTTGAGCATGCGGCTGCCCATCGGCGTGACAGCCTGATCGAGCACGGCCGCCAGCGTATTTTCTATACCACCGGCCAGATTTTGCGTCAGTTCCAGGTTACGGCGGGTAGCCGCATCCATAATGATACCGTCCTGCTGGCGTTCCATCGTGACGCCCCGGATATGCGGCAGGGCAGTACGCTGGGTATCCTTAACGTATTGCAGCAGACAACCGGCAGCGCGCAGTGCCTGAGTGGCCTGCTCAACGCCGAAGCCGCTTAAATCGCGTGTGCCAAATTGCAGGTTCAGCTGCTGTTTGGCAGTTTCCAGCTCGAATTCCCACATCGGACGGCGGCGCAGGCCACGGCGGGAAGAAATCAGCGACATGGCTTCAAAGCTTTCCGGGTAGAGTAACTCCGCCGGATTGGTGCGTTGTAATTCGGCCGCCATGGTTTCCGGATCATCAGGCTGTGCGACGCGGAAACGTCCGGAACTGATATCCAGCGTGGCGTAACCAAACCCGCGTCCGTCCTGCCAGATCGCCGCCAGCAGGTTATCGTAACGCTCGCTCAGTAATGCTTCGTCACTGACGGTGCCTGGCGTGACGATGCGTACCACTTTGCGTTCAACCGGCCCTTTGCTCAGTGCCGGGTCGCCAATTTGTTCAGCAATCGCAACGGATTCACCGAGCTGGACCAGCTTCGCCAGGTAACCTTCTACTGCATGATAAGGCACACCTGCCATCGGGATCGGCTCACCGGCAGATGCACCGCGTTTGGTCAGGGAGATATCCATCAGTTGCGATGCGCGTTTCGCATCGTCATAAAACAGCTCGTAGAAGTCACCCATACGGTAAAACAGCAGAACATCCGGGTTCTCTGCTTTAAGGCGCAGGTATTGCTGCATCATTGGGGTGTGGGCATCCAGTCCGGTCATATTGTTTTGTTTTTCATTGAGTTGATTCAATTTTAAATCATCCTGTTGGCTCTTACCGCCTGGGGCAACGACTTTACAACGGATCCTAACGTGAGTAGAGCCAAAAAACTACGCTGCGTTCTGAACTTGCGTAACGTCACGCAACTTATCTGAAAATGTAACCTTTCTGCTGTGGTGTAAAGACGGTGATTTTCAGTTTTTTCGGCCTTGATAATGCTCTACCATATCCGCACCTCTTTTTTTGCATGGTTACGGATATCCGATGCGCCATCTGGCAGTCATTCTTCCCCTGGTTCTTATACTTTCTGCATGTAGCAGTCATAAAAGCGCACCTCAGCCTGCAGGTCCGCGAAATCCTTTTTCCGATGGAAGAAATGCCAGCGCGAGTACCGTGCCTGACGGTGGCTTTCTGCTCCAGCCGGAGCATACCGGTGCCGTCCAGACCGGCGATTTCGCCTATGATCCGGCCATGAACCAGTTTGTTGACAAAATGGTACGCGAGCATGGATTTGACCGTCAGCAACTGCATGACGTCCTGTCGCAGACTAAGCGTCTGGCCTTTGTCTTAAGACTGATGGATCAGCAGGCACCTTCCGGCCCGCCATCGACCGTGCCGAACGGGGCGTGGAATCGCTACCGCAGTAAATTCATTACGCCGGATAACGTGCAAAATGGCGTGGTGTTCTGGAATCAATATCAGGATGCGTTACAGCGTGCAGAGCAGGTTTACGGCGTGCCGCCGGAAATCATTGTGGGTATTATCGGTGTGGAAACCCGCTGGGGGCGCGTAATGGGTAAAACCCGTATTATTGATGCGCTGGCGACCTTATCCTTTGCCTATCCGCGTCGGGCTGAGTACTTTTCCGGCGAACTGGAAACCTTCCTGTTGATGTCGCGCCGTGAAGGCGACGATCCCCTGAGCCTGCGCGGTTCTTTCGCGGGCGCGATGGGCTATGGTCAGTTTATGCCTTCGTCTTATAAAGATTATGCCGTCGATTTTAATGGCGACGGTCATGCTAACCTGTGGGATCCCATTGATGCCATCGGCAGTGTCGCCAATTATTTCAAGGCCCATGGCTGGACGAAGGGCGCGCCGATTGCGGTACCGGCAGCGGGGCAGGCACCCTTGCTTGAAAATGGCTTTAAAACCAAGTATCCGTTATATACGTTGAAAGCGGCGGGGCTGAGCCCGTTGGGTTCACTGGGTAACTACCAGGAAGCCAGCCTGCTGCGCCTTGATATGGGCACTAATTATCAGTACTGGTACGGACTGCCGAACTTTTACACTATTACCCGTTATAACCACAGCGTTCATTATGCGATGGCGGTATGGCAGTTAGGTGAGGCAGTAAAAGCGGCACGTTAATGCCGGTTCGGGAATTGTTCATGGGGGCCGCAAAACGCGGCCCTTCTTTTTTGTTTTTATGCCAATTCGGAATACATCGCGCAAAACGCGTCGACATGACTCACAGACCTGAAGAGAAATGCTAACATCAGGTCAGTTTCAGATGACCTGCCAGGAGGGAATATGGACGAGAAACGTTTACATGAGCTGAGTGTGGAAATCGGCGCTGCGCTTAAAGCACACGGACTATGGATCACATGCGCAGAATCCTGCACTGGCGGGCTGATTGCTAAATCCATCACGGATATTGCTGGCAGTTCCGCCTGGTTTGATCGCGGATTTGTCACTTACAGCAATGCGGCCAAGCATGAATTGCTGGGTGTGCGCGAAAGCACGCTTGAACAATATGGTGCGGTGAGTGAGCAGGTGGTGCATGAAATGGCAGTGGGTGTTCTGCACGCAGCGGGCGCGGACGTTGCCGTTTCGGTAAGCGGTATTGCCGGTCCTGATGGCGGTTCCGAAGAAAAACCTGTCGGCACTGTCTGGTTTGGTTTTGCCGGTAAAAACGGGCATGTTCTGATGGTTAAACAGCATTTTTCCGGCGATCGCGAAGCGGTGCGTTTGCAAGCCGCTGTTTTTTCGCTACAAACAGCATTGGATGAGTTTATTAAAAATTAGTCTTGATACTGTATGAGCATACAGTATAATTACTGCCAATTACCTGTACATAAATTATATTCAATGATGCAGGCGGGATGTTCCCCTGTATCAGACGAGGAGTAAAAATGGCTATTGATGAGAACAAGCAAAAAGCGTTAGCTGCAGCACTGGGCCAGATCGAAAAGCAATTCGGTAAAGGCTCCATCATGCGTCTGGGGGAAGATCGCTCCATGGACGTCGAAACGATCTCTACCGGCTCTTTGTCTCTGGATATCGCGTTAGGTGCTGGCGGCTTGCCAATGGGCCGTATTGTTGAAATTTATGGTCCTGAATCGTCCGGTAAAACCACACTGACCTTGCAGGTTATCGCGGCTGCACAGCGTGAAGGCAAAACCTGTGCGTTCATCGATGCAGAACATGCGCTGGACCCTATCTACGCTAAAAAACTGGGTGTAGATATTGATAACCTGCTGTGTTCACAGCCAGATACCGGAGAGCAGGCGCTCGAAATCTGTGATGCGCTGACCCGTTCAGGTGCCGTTGACGTTATCATCGTTGACTCTGTGGCAGCACTGACACCAAAAGCTGAAATCGAAGGCGAAATTGGTGACTCTCATATGGGCCTTGCAGCACGTATGATGAGCCAGGCAATGCGTAAGCTTGCCGGTAACCTGAAAAACGCCAACACCCTGCTGATCTTCATCAACCAGATCCGTATGAAAATCGGCGTAATGTTCGGTAACCCGGAAACGACTACCGGCGGTAATGCCCTGAAATTCTACGCCTCTGTACGTCTGGATATCCGTCGTATTGGTGCTATCAAAGAAGGTGATGTGGTTGTCGGTAGCGAAACGCGTGTGAAAGTTGTAAAGAACAAAATCGCAGCGCCATTTAAGCAAGCTGAATTCCAGATCATGTACGGCGAAGGTATCAATATCAACGGCGAACTGATCGACCTGGGCGTGAAGCACAAACTGATCGAGAAAGCCGGTGCCTGGTACAGCTACAACGGTGAGAAGATTGGTCAGGGTAAAGCAAACTCTTGCAACTACCTTAAAGAAAACCCGAAAGTCGCTGCAGAGCTGGACAAAAAACTGCGTGATATGTTGCTGAGCGGTACCGGTGAGCTGAGTGCTGCGACCACTGCTGAAGATGCTGACGACAATATGGAAACCAGCGAAGAATTTTAATTTCGCGGTTGTCTGACAGAGACATTTGAAGGCAGGGGATAGTTATCCGTGACTTTCAGAAGTCGTTAAAATGCCAGTCTGGTTTCCAGACTGGCATTTTGCATATCAGGGGAAACCTTATGCACGATGAAAAAGCGCCCAATGAAAAAATTATCGACCTGAAAAAACTGCTGGAAGAAGTGGCGCAGAACAGTGAGTCCACGCTGTTTGAGCCCCCAAAAAAAGAGGGTGATGCGGCTAAAATCAACACGCTGATGAACCGCGCTATGCGTTTGCTTTCTCAGCGTGATCACGGTGAAGCCGAGTTGCGTCGTAAGTTGCTCACTCCACCGATGCCTTTTGTTAAACCTCAGAATAAGAAAAACAGTGGGTTATCGCGTAAAAAGCCGGAGCAAAGTGCATTTGCTGACGAAGAAGCGGTGAGAGGTAAACCTGAGCCACGGCCTGTGCCAGAAGCCATTTCGGAAGAACATGTGCAGGCGGTGATTGATTACTGCTATCAACATCATTGGCTCGATGATGCCAAATTTGCCAGCCGCTATATCTCTGGTCGCAGTCACAAAGGTTACGGTGCGGTGCGCATTCGTTCGGAATTACTGCAAAAAGGTGTCGATAAAGAAATCATCACCGTGGCGCTGGAAAATACTGATGTTGACTGGTGTGTTCTGGCACGGGATTTAGCAGTCAGGAAATTTGGTGAAAATTTACCGACCGACTGGAAGGAAAAATCGAAAGTTCTGCGTTATTTACTCTATCGGGGCTTCTTTCAGGAAGAAATACAGTCTATTTATCGCGATTTTGACGATTGACCGCATACGGTATTTTACTTCCCCGCGCAGAAATTTTATCTTATCCGCACTTTTTCGTTCGTGAGCTGTACAGATTGCTGTCATATACAGCGTTATCCGGCTCAAGAGCCGTTCTTCCAGCATGATTCCGGGACATTTATGAGCAAGAGCACCGCTGAGATCCGTCAAGCGTTTCTCGATTTCTTCCATAGTAAGGGACACAACATTGTTTCAAGCAGTTCGCTTGTCCCGACAAACGATCCGACACTGTTGTTTACCAATGCCGGGATGAACCAATTTAAAGACGTTTTCCTCGGTCTGGATAAGCGCGATTACAACCGCGCCACCACGTCTCAGCGTTGTGTACGTGCGGGCGGTAAGCATAATGACCTCGAAAATGTCGGCTATACCGCACGTCATCATACCTTCTTCGAGATGCTGGGTAACTTCAGCTTCGGTGATTACTTTAAGCACGATGCCATCAACTACGCCTGGGAATTACTGACCGGCGAAAAGTGGTTCAACCTGCCGAAAGAGAAGCTGTGGGTCACCGTCTATGAGACTGATGACGAAGCTTTCGACATCTGGGAGAAAGAAGTCGGCGTTCCAAAAGAACGTATTATCCGCATTGGCGATAATAAAGGCGGTGCATTCGCTTCTGATAACTTCTGGCAGATGGGCGATACCGGTCCGTGCGGCCCTTGTACTGAGATATTCTATGATCATGGCGATCACATCTGGGGCGGCCCTCCGGGTTCTGCTGAAGAAGATGGCGACCGTTATATAGAAATCTGGAACCTGGTGTTCATGCAGTTCAACCGTCAGGCTGACGGCACGATGTTGCCTCTGCCAAAACCATCTGTAGATACCGGGATGGGGCTTGAGCGTATCACGGCGGTTATGCAGCATGTGAACTCCAACTACGATATCGACCTGTTCCAGAAACTGATCGCGGCAGTGGCAGACGTCACTGGCGCGACCGATCTGACCAACAAATCACTGCGCGTTATTGCTGACCATATCCGTTCATGTGCATTCCTGATTGCGGACGGTGTGATCCCATCGAATGAAAACCGTGGCTATGTGCTGCGTCGTATCATTCGTCGTGCAATCCGTCACGGCAATATGCTGGGCGCGAAGGACACTTTCTTCTACAAACTGGTTGCTCCGCTGATTGAAGTTATGGGTCCGGCTGCGACGGAACTTAAAGAACAGCAGGCGATGGTTGAGCAACTGCTGAAAACCGAAGAAGAACAGTTTGCCCGTACCCTGGAACGTGGACTGGCGTTGCTGGACGAAGAATTGTCCGCATTGGAAGGCGACACTCTGGACGGCGAAATTGCTTTCCGTTTGTATGACACCTTTGGTTTCCCGCTGGATCTGACTGCTGACGTGTGCCGGGAGCGTAATCTGAAAGTGGATGAGGCCGGTTTCGAAAAAGCGATGGACGTTCAACGCCGCCGTGCGCGTGAGTCCAGTGGTTTCAGCGCGGACTATAACAGCATGGTGCGTGTTGATGGCGTCACTCAGTTCTCCGGTTACGAACATCTGCAGCGCCATTCCAAAGTCGTGGCGTTGTTTGTCGATGGTCAGCCCGTGAATGATATTCAGGCTGGCGTTAATGCTATTGTGGTTTTGGATGATACGCCGTTTTACGGTGAGTCTGGTGGCCAGGTGGGTGATAAAGGCGTTCTGAAAACGGCTGCTGGCATCTTCTCTGTTTCTGATACCCAGAAATATGGTAAAGCGATCGGCCATCAGGGCGCACTGAACGCGGGTAAACTGAGTGTCGGCGACAGTGTCGAAGCAGAAGTTGATGCCGCACGCCGTGACCGCATCCGTCTGAACCACTCTGCAACGCACTTGCTGCATGCTGCGCTGCGTCAGGTGCTGGGCAGGCATGTGGCTCAGAAAGGCTCTCTGGTTAACGATAACTATCTGCGTTTCGACTTCTCGCATTTTGAAGCAATGAAACCAGAAGAAATCCGTCAGGTAGAAGATCTGGTGAATGCTCAGATCCGTCGCAATTTGCCTATCCAGACCACCATCATGGATCTGGACGAAGCGAAAGAAAAAGGGGCAATGGCGCTGTTTGGTGAGAAGTATGAAGACAGCGTTCGTGTACTGAGCATGGGGGATTTCTCTACCGAATTGTGTGGCGGTACGCACGCCAGCCGTACTGGCGATATCGGTTTGTTCCGTATTCAGAGTGAATCCGGTACTGCAGCTGGTGTTCGTCGTATTGAAGGGATTACCGGTGAAAACGCGATTAATGCACTGCATCAGCAAAGCGATTTGCTCCAGGATGTGGCGCATTTGGTGAAAGGCGATGTGAACAGCATCACCGATAAAATCCGTTCTTTGATTGAACGTTCACGTGTACTGGAAAAAGAACTTCAGCAGGTGAAAGGTCAGCAAGCCGCGCAGGAAAGTGCCTCACTGTCCAGCCAGGCGAAAGAAGTGAAAGGGGTTAAGCTGTTGGTTCGTCAACTGGATAACGTAGAGCCTAAAATTCTGCGTACGATGGTTGATGACCTGAAAAATCAGCTGGGATCAGTGATTATCGTTCTGGCAACCATTGCTGATGATAAAGTCAGCCTGATTGCTGGTGTCACGAAAGATCTGACCGATCGTGTTAAAGCCGGTGAGCTGATTGCTTCTGTGGCACAGCAGGTCGGTGGAAAGGGCGGCGGTCGTCCAGATATGGCTCAGGCAGGCGGCAGTGATTTGCAGGCATTACCTGCCGCTCTGGCGACGGTTGAAGCCTGGGTTGAAGCTAAGCTGTAATAAGAAATAAATAGCTAACCATGAAAACGCCATAATCTATTGTGCTGTATGGCGTTTTCAGTCTTAATGGCGCTGTAAGCTTCGCGATTAAAGTCGCGACAATGATGATATCGGCTAAACTTAAAGTACACATGGCTGAAGTTGCAGGCTGCTTACATTTTATGTAGGGGTCATGGCTTACGTTTTACCCGCTTATGATCGATAATGGCCGGGAAACTGAGAGACCCGACTCTTTTAATTATTCAAGGAGCAAAGAATGCTTATTCTAACTCGCCGAGTTGGTGAAACCCTCATGATTGGCGATGAGGTTACTGTTACCGTTTTAGGTGTTAAAGGTAATCAGGTGCGCATTGGTGTGAATGCGCCGAAAGAGGTCTCTGTTCACCGTGAAGAGATTTATCAGCGTATTCAGGCTGAAAAGTCTCAACAGTCGAGTTACTGATTTACGAGGCGTCTCGCTAATGGCGAGGCGCTGAACCTCTTTTATGTGCCTTATCACTTATCCCTCCTTCGTTTCCCTGCATTTTCTTTTTTAATTTCTTCGTGTGTTTTATCTCCCGTGTTGTCTTTTCCTGAAAATGAAGGCGTTTTTTTCGCGTTCACGGTCATTTTTTGCATTCAAACTGCTCAGGTTGCGCGTGAAATGTCCAAACGGGTGATTGTTAGGAAAAAAGGGTTTGACTTATAAGGGCCAGAAAGTAATATGTGCGCCACGCAGTGCCGATGAGCTTGAACAAAGTTAGTCAGCACACTCGAAAGAGGCGTATGGTGAGGTGGCCGAGAGGCTGAAGGCGCTCCCCTGCTAAGGGAGTATGCGGTCAAAAGCTGCATCCGGGGTTCGAATCCCCGCCTCACCGCCATTTAAAATGCACCCATAGCTCAGCTGGATAGAGTACTCGGCTACGAACCGAGCGGTCGGAAGTTCGAATCTTCCTGGGTGCACCATACTTTCCTGAACGTATGTTGATTTGCAATCAAATGAGCGTGACGGGCAAACGCAAAAGCGGATGCAGTAAGGAAAATGGTCAGGTAAATCTGCAGTAAGAATCAAAATGCACCCATAGCTCAGCTGGATAGAGTACTCGGCTACGAACCGAGCGGTCGGAAGTTCGAATCTTCCTGGGTGCACCATATTTTGTGTATGTTGAAGCGATGATAAGATTTTACATTGTTCTCAACATGCAGATAGCACGAAGGAAGATAACGTTGCTGAAGCAACGGCCCGCAGGGCGAGGCGATAGCCGAGTAATCTTCCTGGGTGCACCATTCTTTCTCTAAGTATTTCCCGAAAAAAAATCAGTATTACCCCCCTGCACCCATAGCTCAGCTGGATAGAGTACTCGGCTACGAACCGAGCGGTCGGAAGTTCGAATCTTCCTGGGTGCACCATATTCTAAACATGTTTGAGCGACGGCTTTCGTATAGAGTCCTCCGGCATGAAGGTAGCACGAAGGAAAATAACGTTGCTTTAGCAACGGCCCGCAGAGCGAGGCCCTGCCGAGTAATCTTCCTCGGTGCACCAGATTAGAAAACCCGCTTCGGCGGGTTTTTTGCTTTTTACATTTCGCAGCTGTTTCTCCCTCTTCTTTTTCATTTTTCTGGCCTTTCTGACGTGTTCGTATGTGCTGTGTACGTGGACAAAATGCGACTTTCTACAGACTTTGCGATAAAGTAGTTTTCCAGTTTTTTCGTGATCACGGAGCATCCCGATGTACGATCGATACGAAGGGCTAATATTTGATATGGATGGCACCATATTGGATACCGAACCTACGCACCGTAAGGCATGGCATCAGGTATTGACCAAATACAATATGCAGTTTGATGTCGCATCCATGGTTGCTCTGAATGGTTCTCCGACCTGGCACATCGCCAGGTTTGTTATAGACAGTAATAATGTTGAGATGGATCCCCATCTTCTTGCAGCTGAGAAAACGGCTGCAGTGCAGGAAATGTTACTCGATACCGTGCGGCCTTTACCGCTAATTGATGTCGTCAAATCCTATCATGGGCGCCGGCCAATGGCGGTAGGAACGGGCAGCGAGCACTGGATGGCGGATGCATTGTTACGACATTTAGGATTGCGCGATTACTTTGATGCGATTGTAGGTGCCAACGATGTGAAGAACCACAAACCGGCACCGGACACGTTTTTGCGCTGTGCGGAGCTGATCGGCGTGCCTCCTGAAAAATGTGTCGTCTTTGAAGATGCAGATTTCGGTATTGAGGCAGCAAAACGCGCCAATATGGATTTTGTGGACGTACGTAAGCTGTGAGTAGCGCCCTGGCGCTGGCTTCCTTATTCGGCAGCAGCTTTTTAAGCGCCACATTACTGCCTGGAAATTCAGAAGTTTTATTAGTGGCTTTATTGTCAGCTGGCAGCGCAATGCCAGCTGCACTGGTTTTGTCTGCATCTGTTGGCAATACCTTAGGCGGCATAACCAACGTCATCATCGGACGCTTTCTGCCACAGCTTAAGCCTCAGCGTGGACTCAATATTGCACAAGGCTGGCTGAAGCGCTTCGGACCCCCGGCATTATTGCTAAGTTGGTTACCGGTGATGGGTGATGTGTTGTGTGTATTAGCAGGTTGGCTGCGAATGCCGTGGGGGCCTGTAGTCTTTTTCATGTTTATCGGAAAAGCGGTGCGTTACATACTTTTGACTTTTGTAACGCTGGAGGGGCTCTCATGGTTCGGTTAGATTGGCATCAGCTATCAATTATGGTCACATCTATGCAGATTCAGTATGCTTGCAAATTAATGGTTTCACCGAACGGGAGGTCAATTTGATCCCGGATGTATCTCAGGCGCTTTCCTGGCTGGAAGCCCACCCTCAGGCATTAAAAGGTATTCGTCGTGGTATCGAGCGTGAAACGCTTCGGGTTAATCCTGATGGTTCATTAGCGACGACGGGACACCCGGAATCTTTAGGTTCAGCTCTGACGCATCGCTGGATCACCACCGATTTTGCTGAAGCCTTATTAGAATTCATTACGCCCGTCGATGACAATATTGAACATCTGATGGCGTTTCTGCGTGATATTCATCGTCACGTGGCCCGTGAGCTTGGTGACGAGCGTATGTGGCCGTTCAGCATGCCGTGCTTTATCGAATCAGGGCAGGATATTGAACTGGCACAATATGGCGCCTCGAATGTCGGGCGTTTCAAGACGCTTTATCGCGAAGGCCTGAAAAACCGTTATGGCGCACTGATGCAGGTAATTTCCGGCATCCATTACAATTTTTCGTTGCCAATGACGTTTTGGCAGGAGCGGTTGGGTGTTACCGATACCGAAAGCGGGAAAGAGGCCATCTCTGCAGGTTATTTCAAACTCATCCGAAACTATTACCGTTTTGGTTGGGTGATCCCGTATCTGTTTGGTGCGTCGCCTGCAATCTGTTCCTCATTCCTGAAAGGCCGTGTAACGGATCTGCCTTTTGAATATACCGAAGGCGGTTTGTGTTATCTGCCTTATGCGACATCGTTGCGCCTGAGTGATTTAGGGTATACGAATAAGTCGCAGAGCAATCTGGGTATCACTTTTAATGATCTGAACACCTATGTTCAGGGTGTGAAGAAAGCGATCCGCACACCGTCTGCTGAATATGCGGAAATGGGGGTGAAAAAGGACGGCAAGTATCTCCAGCTGAACACCAATGTGTTACAGATTGAGAACGAACTTTATGCGCCAATCCGGCCTAAGCGCGTCACCAAATCGGGTGAAACCCCTTCGGATGCGCTGATGCGCAGCGGGATTGAATACATTGAAGTCCGTTCGCTGGACGTTAATCCGTTCTCGCCAGTCGGTATCGATGCAACCCAGGCGCGTTTCCTGGATCTGTTTTTGGTATGGTGTGCTTTAGCCGATGCGCCGGAAATGAACAGTGATGAGTTGCTTTGTACGCGCAAAAACTGGAACCGCGTCATCCTTGAAGGGCGTAAACCGGGTCAGACAATTGGTATTGGGTGTAACGATGAACGTCAGCCATTAGCCAGCGTCGGCAAAGCATTGTTTGCTGATCTGAATCGGGTGGCTCAGGTCATGGATAATCAAAACGGTGATCATCTTTACCAGGATGTGTGTAAAGAGTTAGCTGCTGCGTTTGATGATCCTGAACTGACTTATTCTGCCCGCATCCTCAAAGATCTGAAACAGCAGGGCCTCGGTAACCTCGGGCTGGACTTGGCGGAAAAATATCGGCAGATGCTGGTGAGTGAACCGCTGGAAGTGTTGGATGAAAGTGCCCTGCTGGCTGAGCAGGATGGTTCATGGCAGCGTCAGCGCAACCTGGAAGCCAGTGATAAGCTAAGCTTTGAAGAATACCTGGCTGCAAATGCAGGCAGTAGTGATAAGTAGAAAAGAAAAAGGCCACAATTAATGTGGCCAAATAAACATCTCTGTTTACAGGGATGATGATAACAAATGCGCGTCTTTCACTAATTAAGACCCGCATGCTGGGAAAAGGTTTCCTGAGTTCGCAAAAAAAATTAATTTATTTAGGAGAGGTGACGATATGCCACTGTTGGATAGCTTTACCGTAGACCATACCCGTATGGCAGCACCTGCTGTTCGCGTCGCAAAAACCATGAATACCCCGCACGGGGATACCATCACTGTGTTCGATCTGCGTTTCTGCCGCCCGAACATTGAAGTGATGCCGGAACGTGGTATCCATACGCTTGAGCACCTGTTTGCGGGTTTCATGCGTAATCATCTGAACGGTAACGGTGTGGAAATCATTGATATTTCTCCGATGGGTTGCCGTACCGGTTTTTACATGAGCCTGATCGGTGTGCCGGAAGAGCAACGGGTTGCTGACGCCTGGAAAGCAGCAATGGCTGACGTTCTGAAAGTGAAAGAACAGCGCCAGATCCCAGAGCTGAATGAATACCAGTGCGGGACTTACGAAATGCATTCCCTGCAGGAAGCCCAGGAAATCGCACAACACATTATCGATCATGATGTTGTCGTGAACCGTAACGATGATCTGGCTCTGCCAAAAGAGAAATTGTCTGAACTGCACATCTAGTTTTTAGTTGGTGTTGATGACAAAAAAGACGCAAAGTTCGCGTCTTTTTTATGTCTGAAATTCAGAAGGTTAGTGCTGATTTACAGTGCTTTGCAACGGTTGTAATGGCCGGACCTGCACCTGTTTAATCATGTTGTCATGTACATCCAGGATCTCAACTTCATAATCTTCAATGCGCAGGCTGGTTCCGATTGTCGGGATCTCTTCCAGTACTTCCAGCAGCATGCCGTTGATCGTTCTTGCTTCTTCGGCGGGAAGATGCCAGTTAAAGGCTTTATTCAGTTCCCGCACGTTCGCACTGCCTTCAATCAGCACTGAACCATCGCTTTGTGGCGTGACTTCTTCAGCCAGCGTCGGTGACATTGAGGTTGTGAAATCGCCGACGATTTCTTCGAGGATATCCTCAACCGTGACCAGCCCCTGAATATCACCGTATTCATCAACCACGATGCCCACTTTCTTTTTATTCCGCTGGAATTTTACCAACTGAATGTTCAGCGGGGTGCCTTCCGGAATGTAGTAAATCTCATCAGCGGCGCGCAGCAGATTTTCTTTGGTAAACTCTTTTTTCTCGGTCATCAGGCGATAAGCTTCGCGCAAACGCAACATCCCAATTGCGTCGTCGAGTGAGTCCCGATAAAGCACAATACGGCCATGAGGCGAGTGAGTAAGCTGACGAATAATCGACTTCCAGTCGTCGTTGATATCAATACCAACGATTTCATTGCGCGGCACCATGATGTCATCAACAGAAACTTTCTCCAGATCAAGCACGGAAAGCAGCATGTCCTGATTTCGGCGCGAGATATTGGAGCGAGACTCGTTCACGATGGTACGCAGTTCTTCTTTACTGACGGCATCACTGAGGCTGGTGGTGGTTTTGATGCCGAACATTCTCATCAGCAAACGCGAGAGACTGTTAAGGATCCACACCAGCGGCATCATAATGGTCTGCAGCGGACGCAACAAAATGCTGCTCGGGAAGGCGATACGTTCAGGATTCAGTGCGGCAAATGTTTTAGGCAGCACTTCTGCAAACAGCAGAACGACAAATGTCAGGACGCCCGTGGCAATTGCCACACCGGCATCGCCGTACAGACGGATACCCACAATGGTTGCCAGAGCGGAAGCAAGGATGTTGACCAGATTGTTGCCGATAAGTACCAGGCTTATCAGCTGATCCGGGCGTTTTAACAGCTTTTCGACGCGCCGCGCCGCGCGGTTACCTTGTTTAGCCAGGTGACGTAACCGGTAACGGTTGAGTGTCATCATACCGGTTTCGGAGGCTGAAAAATAAGCCGAAACCACCACCATGATGATCAATGTGATGATCAGGGTTGTTGTTGAGACGTGCTCCAACGGGTATTCCTTTTAATTAATGAACCATGATTTGCTGGATCAGGCGACTGCCAAAATAGGCAAGGGTCAATAGGATGGCGCCCGCCATGCTGAACCATACCACGCGACGGCCACGCCAGCCTTCGTGATAATGGCCCCACAGCAGGACGATATAAACGAACCATGCCAGTATCGATAAGACGGCCTTGTCGATATTCTCCGGGCTGAACAGGTTGTTCAGATACAGTAATCCGGTGCACAGCGTCAGTGTCAGTAAAATCACGCCAATCTGGGTGATGTGAAAAAGTTTGCGTTCAATACTCATCAGCGGCGGCATATCAGCCGTAAACGTCAGGCGTTTATTCTTCAGCTGATAATCCAGCCATGCCAGCTGCAACGCATAAAGAGCGGCAATCATCAGCGTAGCATAAGAGAATAATGCCAGGCCGATATGTACCAGTAAGCCTTTGCTTTCCTCAAGGTGCGTGATGAACTCACCCGGAAGAAACGTCACGAACGCCAGATTGATCAGCGAAAAACTGTAAACAATAGGCAAAACGAACCAGCCGCGATTGCGCGAGGCGACGATGGTCATTACCGTTCCGATGATTAAACTGACTACCGAGCCGATATTGACCAGGCTGAGGTTCTGGCCGGTGCTGACATCAAAAATACGCTGCTGCAACGCCACGGCGTGGCAAACCAGTGCCACCACAACAGACATCAGTGCTAAGCGCCGGTATGCGCTGTTCTTCCGGATGATGCTCGGAATAATCAGTGCAAGGCTGAACAGATAGGCCAACATGGCGACGAGAGCAAAAACTGACATAGCGTTTCGGTTGCATCGAAAAGTGAATGAGAACCGCAGTATAACGTTACCCGCGTCACGCTCCAACCTATCTGAGATGCCAAAGCAGAGATCGTCCGCACTTCGTGTTATAATCCCGCAATTACGTCGCAAAAGCGGCCTGTCATTACGTTGAGCAAGAGACGATGTTTGAGAATTTAAGCGATCGATTGTCGCGCACACTGCGCAATATCAGCGGCCGCGGGCGGCTGACCGAAGAGAATATCAAAGAGACATTACGTGAAGTGCGTATGGCGTTACTGGAAGCGGACGTTGCGCTGCCGGTCGTACGTGACTTCATCAACCGGGTGAAGGAAAGCGCTGTTGGCCATGAGGTCAATAAGAGCCTGACGCCGGGTCAGGAATTCGTCAAAATTGTCCAGAAAGAACTGGAAACCGCGATGGGTGAGGCTAACACCGAACTCAACTTAGCGGCACAGCCTCCGGCTGTGGTGCTGATGGCAGGTTTACAAGGTGCCGGTAAAACAACCAGCGTCGGTAAGCTGGCGAAGTTCCTGAAAGAAAAGAAAAAGAAAAAAGTACTGGTCGTGTCCGCCGACGTTTATCGCCCTGCGGCGATCAAGCAGCTGGAAACCCTGGCGCAACAAGTTGAAGTGGATTTCTTCGCGTCTGACGCGCAGGAAAAACCGGTTGATATCGTTAACCGTGCCCTGCAGCAGGCGAAACTGAAATTCTACGACGTGTTGATTGTCGATACTGCCGGTCGTTTACACGTCGACGAAGCGATGATGGACGAAATCAAACAGGTACATGCCGCGATTAATCCGGTGGAAACCTTGTTTGTTGTCGATGCCATGACCGGTCAGGATGCTGCGAATACCGCAAAAGCGTTCAACGAAGCGCTGCCGCTGACCGGTGTGATCCTGACGAAAGTGGATGGTGATGCCCGTGGCGGTGCTGCGCTGTCGATTCGTCATATCACCGGCAAACCGATCAAATTCCTGGGTATGGGTGAAAAAACCGATGCACTGGAGCCGTTCCATCCGGATCGTATTGCCTCCCGTATTCTGGGCATGGGCGACGTTCTCTCTCTTATCGAAGACATTGAGAGTAAAGTTGACCGCGCGCAGGCAGAAAAACTGGCCAGCAAACTCAAAAAAGGCGACGGCTTTGACCTGACCGATTTCCTCGAGCAGCTCAAGCAAATGCGTAATATGGGTGGCATGGCGAGTATGATGAGCAAACTGCCGGGTGTCGGTCAGTTGCCGGATAACGTCAAATCCCAGATGGATGACAAAGTGCTGGTGCGGATGGAAGCGATCATCAATTCGATGACGCTGAAAGAGCGCGCTAAGCCAGAGATTATTAAAGGCTCCCGCAAGCGTCGTATCGCGATGGGTTCCGGCATGCAGGTGCAGGACGTCAACCGCTTACTTAAGCAGTTCGACGATATGCAGCGCATGATGAAGAAAATGAAGAGTGGCGGCATGGCGAAAATGATGCGTGGCATGAAAGGTATGATGCCACCGGGTTTCCCTGGCCGTTAATCGACGTCACTGCCTATATATCAGCCATATAGGCGGCTCATGCAAAATGGTGGCTAAGGTTTCTACGCTTTAGATTGCTTTTTGCGCCAAAATGAGTAAAATTTTCGGGCTTTTTATATTGCAACCAGACCCCGTTCCCCGATGGGGTCTGGTTGTTTTATTAACTAAAGAGGATGTTATGGTAACAATTCGTTTAGCACGTGGCGGCGCAAAAAAGCGTCCGTTTTATCAAGTAGTAGTGACCGACAGCCGCAACGCTCGTGACGGTCGTTTCATCGAACGCGTAGGTTTCTTCAACCCATTGGCTTCTGGCCAGGCTGAAGCACTGCGTATGGATCTGGACCGTGTTGCCCATTGGGTTGGTCTGGGTGCTACCGTTTCTGATCGCGTTTCTGCGCTGATCAAAGACGCTAAGAAAGCAGCTTAATCTGTCGCGGTGGTGGCAATGAGCAAGCAATCCAATCCAGTGGTACCCGCTGAGCCGTTAGTCCTTGGCAAAATGGGTTCAACATACGGCATTCGTGGTTGGCTCAGAGTGTTTTCATCCACCGAAGACGCTGAAAGCATCTTTGACTACCAGCCCTGGTTTATCCAGCGTGCCGGTAAATGGCAAGTTGTCGAGCTGGAAGGCTGGAAACGCCATACTCAGGACCTGATTATCAAAGTCAAAGGCGTTGATGATCGGGATGCGGCGAATCTTCTGACCAATTGCGAAATTGTTGTCGATTCAAAGCAACTGCCTCCACTGGAAGACGGTGACTACTACTGGAAAGACCTTTTTGGTTGCCAGGTAGTGACAACTTCCGGTTACGAACTGGGCAAAATCATCGATATGATGGAAACCGGTTCTAACGATGTGATGGTAGTTAAAGCCAACCTGAAAGATGCCTTCGGACTCAAGGAGCGGTTGATTCCGTTCCTCGATGGGCAGGTTATCAAGAAAGTCGATCTCACTACTCGCACTGTTGAAGTAGATTGGGATCCTGGTTTTTGACCTCCGTAGTGTTTACTCATGTAAACAAGGTCTGGTTGAGCGGTCAAACATTTGGAAGGGGTAGGCTATGTGGATCGGTATAATTAGCCTGTTTCCTGAAATGTTCCGCGCAATTACGGATTACGGGGTAACTGGCCGGGCAGTTAAGAATGGCCTGTTGAGCGTAAATTGCTGGAGTCCACGTGATTTCGCATACGATCGACATCGTACCGTGGATGAGCGCCCTTACGGCGGTGGTCCCGGAATGCTGATGATGGTGCAACCCTTACGGGAAGCCATTCATGCAGCAAAAGCAGCGGCAGGCGAAGGTGTGAAAGTGATTTATCTTTCACCTCAGGGGCGCAAGCTGGATCAAACCGGTGTTTGCGAACTGGCGGCTCATCAGAAAATTATTCTGGTTTGTGGCCGTTATGAAGGGATCGATGAGCGCATAATCAAAACCGAAATTGATGAAGAATGGTCAATTGGCGATTATGTTCTTAGCGGTGGAGAGTTGCCGGCAATGACTCTGATTGATTCAGTTTCCCGTTTTATACCGGGTGTTCTGGGTCGTCAGGCTTCAGCAGAAGAAGATTCTTTCGCTGACGGATTGTTGGATTGTCCCCATTATACCCGCCCTGAAGTGTTGGAAGGCATGGAGGTACCGCCAGTTTTACTGTCGGGAAATCATGCTGATATACGTCGCTGGCGCCTGAAACAGTCGCTGGGTCGAACCTGGCTTAGAAGACCTGAACTTCTGGAAAACCTAGCTCTGACTGACGAGCAAGAGGTGTTGCTAAGAGAGTTCCAAAAGGAACATCGGCTTAGTCAACAAAACTATGAAGGGAACGCCAAAGCATAACGCGAGGCCGTCCCGATATATCAGTTTACCTAGGGTAAGAGACATATTATGAGCAATATCATTAAACAAATCGAACAAGAGCAGATGAAGCAAGACGTACCTGCATTCCGTCCAGGTGATTCTCTGGAGATTAAGGTATGGGTCGTTGAAGGTTCTAAAAAGCGTCTGCAGGCATTCGAGGGCGTGGTTATCGCTATTCGTAACCGCGGTCTGCACTCTGCATTCACTGTTCGCAAAATTTCTAACGGCGAAGGTGTTGAGCGTGTATTCCAGACTCACTCCCCGGTAATCGACAGCATTACTGTTAAACGCCGTGGCGCCGTTCGTAAAGCTAAACTGTACTACCTGCGTGAGCGTACTGGTAAGTCTGCTCGTATTAAAGAGCGTCTTAACTAAGGTATCGCTAACGCGACATCTACTAGTTAATATAGAACAAGGGGTTAGCCATCGGCTAACCCCTTTTTTTTGCATCAATGACCACATATTGACTACGCAGCAGAAGGCTGGCTACCCGGCTTTGAGATAACCCTGGCGACCGATTCATGCGTAGCAAACGTGCAACTGCATTCAATATTCTGGCACTGATGATAGCGTTCTTTTGTTGATTCACTCAGATAACGGCTTGAGCGTGTATGGGCGACCTTTCCACAAAGCGGACAATGCATCATAAAAACCTCCGGCATGACAGGTAAGCGATGAGGTCATTATGAAACCCATGACTCGCAAAAGCAAGTTAATATTATGAAATTGAAGATTTATAGGTCGTATATGCAACATAAGGCTTCAGATTCAACATGGTAGCAAAACCTTTCTCATTGATTTCGTGCAGAGCTGAATCAATGAGCCGCTGTTGCAACTGAATCGGTTTTTGCATGTTGTGCCTCCTGACACTGTTTGATGGCTTCAATTTGTAAGCCGCAATCCATCAGCGCAGATTCCAGCTGAAGAATATCGGCACTCAGGTCCTGGTTAGTGGCGGGATGACTGGCCGGTATCGGGCAGGAACTCACTGCCGGACAGCCAACGTAAATAATCGCTGGCGGAGCTGAAGGCGGGGCGCTGGTGCAGCCGGCTAATATCAGCAGGCAACCCGTTGTCAGCCCACTGACGGGTTTGCGAATTTTCATAGAGGCTCCTCAGCCTTTGTTGTTCACGGGCTTGCATCACCTGTTGAGCGGCGCTCAGGTTTTTGCGTAATGACAGTTCCGCCTGTTCACGCTGACGCATTTGTTGGTTTAACAGGATGATCAACTGCTCCCGTTGATGTAACTGTGTGCTCAGGGCATCACGTTGCTGACGGCTCTTATCGAGGTCGTGCTGTAATGAGCGGTTGGAAAGTATCAACATGGCAACCAGCAAAGTCATTGCGGCCAGAACGGCCAGAAATATGCGCATTCATATCCCTTTCAGGCAGAGGGCACGTTCGGCGTTTCGCCTGCGTTCCAGACCCCGGTTGCGTTCGCCATTGACGAAAACCCACCGTGGCAGCTGATCACAGGCTTGTCGCCATTGCCATTTGTTGATGAAAAACGCCAGTGTTGATCTACACGCGGCACCGGTACCGACGTTAAAACTGAAGGACACCACAGCATCAAAAACCGGTTGAGGCATCGTGACCGGCATGCATTTTTTGATGGCACGCTCGGTTTGCTGAATATCGGCCAGCAGGTTTTCAGCGGCCTGATGTTCAGTTATTTCCCGTGCCGGTTTAACGCCTGCCGTATGGCCAATACCGCTGGTCCATACCCCGGCGCTGCACTGATAGGGTTGCAGCTGACAACCTTCAAAGTCGGTGATCAGCCGCAATCCTTCTTCCGACACCTGCAATGACAGGTAGCCCGGCAATGCCGCCATCAGCCCTAACACGACGGCAACGCTGCAGCGTTTAAGAGTTGAGGTTTTCATAGTCGTCTTTGCTCAGGCTTTTACGTGCCAGCAACTGGTAGCTTTTGCGCCGGTAGTACCAGTTGATCAAAAACGTGCCGACACCCACTGCTGAGCCGATCAGAAAGGCAACATCTTGCGAGGTCAGACTGGCAAGCCAGGTCAGCGAGGTGGCTATAAAATAGGCACAGCCTGAACTGATGCGTTCTGTATTCAGTCCCATAATTTGAGAACCTCCTGTACGGGTTGTTCTGCTATGTCTGGCATATCGACGGCTGTGCCATGGGGTAATAACGGGCCTAAATCCGCGATGCCAGTATTGGCGGCATACACTTTTTCGACGACGGACACCGTGCGGTTGTAATAGCGCCAGCATAGGGAATCGAGGGTATCGCCCTGTTGTGCATAGATTTTCATGGGTTTTCTCCGCAAGTGAATGAAATCGTCAGGGGGTGAGTTCAGTCTGCGTAATAGCACGCCGGGAGACAATCTGAGAGGGGTGTGAAACGGCTGGCACAACAGATAAGCAGGCAGTGAAGACAGGGAGAGGGCGGGGCGCTTACTCCGGAGGGAAACCGGTCGGGCAAGCGCCAGCAATGTTGATGACTACCGCTGCGGAGTCTGGCAATCAGTGGGTGTCGTCAGCGCTCCCGTTGCAATACACAGCGTCCTGATTTTCGTCAGTCAGCGCCTGGCTGGCCAGCTCTGAGATCAGTGACATCACGACCAGAAATTCTTTTGGATTGCATTGCGCCGTCTGCGAAATGTCTGCGATCAATTGTATCCTGGACAACGTTAGCTGTTGTTTAGTCAGGTTTTCCATTTTCTCCCCTCGCCAGATACTGTGTTTATATACAGTATTCTTTAATTGATGTAATACGTCAACAGTCAGGGTATTTCAAAATTTATAATTCATTGAATTTATGAATGAATTTTTATTGGCGTGGTTTTTGTATCAATTCAGACCGTCATCATTAGGTCGGGAGGCGGTTAAACGTTTCTTCTTCCATGAGTAGCTTTTGCGAGATTTGACGATTCAGATTGTTTCTCGCGTTGACCTGTTTAATACGCGGCCACAAGCGTTGTGTGAAAACTGTCATCAGGAAATGAAACGCAGCGCGACCCCTTTTGTTTCCAGCAAAAAGGTATATCGCTGATATAAAAGTGTTCGCAGGCAACGGGGCAGCGTTGCCAGCTGAGAAAGGGCCATTTGCTGGCGCTGACAAAAATCACGAGTCAGGGGCTTTTCCAGCGGACTGCTGAGCGCGGCACGCGGGGCAACTCCACCACCAGCCGCCCGGAAAACCTTGCCCGGCTCTCCGGTTAAGCGCGGGCGGCGGTAAAGCAATTGTTCTGTCTG
>NZ_JAFMOS010000488.1 GCF_019049755.1 Rahnella perminowiae | reverse complement strand
GTCTGCGGCTGTAACCGTCAGTTACAGCCGCAACGGAGATAACTTCACGCAGCGCGGCGTTTTGTGCTAGTATCGACGCAACTGGCGCACTGCAGTTTGTGCCGAATCCTCGTGGTAATGCCTCATTTGCCTCGTCTGATCATCCACTCTTGAAACTGCACCGAACCCCGTTCGGGTTAGAGTGGACTGGAGCTTTTCCTTATATGTCATTTGATTCCCTCGGCTTAAGTGCCGAAATCTTGCGTGCTGTTGAAGAACAGGGCTATCGCGAACCTACACCTATCCAGCGTCAGGCTATTCCTGTCGTGCTGGAAGGTCGTGACCTGATGGCGAGTGCGCAGACCGGTACCGGTAAAACCGCTGGTTTTACTTTGCCGCTGCTTAATATGCTCAGCCATACCAACGCGCAATTCAAAGGACGTCGCCCGGTTCGTGCGCTGATCCTGACCCCAACCCGTGAGCTTGCGGCGCAGATTGGTGAAAACGTTCAGGCTTACAGCAAATACCTGACCCTGCGTTCGCTGGTGGTATTTGGGGGGGTGAGCATCAACCCGCAGATGATGAAACTGCGCGGTGGTGTAGATGTGCTGATTGCAACGCCGGGTCGTTTGCTGGATCTGGAACATCAGCGTGCTGTTGATTTATCTCAGGTTGAAATTCTGGTGCTGGACGAAGCCGACCGCATGCTGGACATGGGCTTTATTCACGACATCCGTCGCGTGCTGGCGAAACTGCCTGCCAGGCGCCAGAACCTGCTGTTCTCGGCTACCTTCTCTGATGAGATTAAAGGTCTGGCGAGCAAGTTGCTGACCAACCCGGCTTCTGTCGAAGTCGCACGTCGCAACACCGCTTCTGCGCAAATTGAACAAAGCGTTCATTTTGTTGATAAGAAACGTAAAAGAGAATTGCTGTCTCAGATGATCGGTGAAGGCGACTGGAAACAGGTGCTGGTATTCAACCGTACCAAACATGGTGCAAACCATTTGGCTGAGCAACTCAATAAAGATGGCATCACGGCTGCGGCTATTCATGGTAATAAAAGTCAGGGCGCACGTACCCGTGCACTGGCTGATTTTAAAGCCGGTTCTATTCGTGTTCTGGTGGCAACAGACATCGCTGCGCGGGGTCTGGATATTGATATGCTGCCGCACGTGGTCAACTATGAACTGCCAAACGTACCGGAAGATTACGTTCACCGTATTGGCCGTACCGGCCGTGCGGAAGCCACCGGTGAGGCGATTTCTCTGGTATGCGTAGACGAACACAAATTGCTGCGTGATATCGAACGCCTGCTGAAACGTGAAATTCCGCGCATCGCGCTGGAAGGCTACGAGCCAGATCCGAGCATTAAAGCTGAGCCGATCATCAATGGTCGTCAGGGCAACGGTGGCGGCGGTCGTGGCGCGCCTCGTCAGGGGCAGCGTCCGGGCGCACCACGTTCCGGTGCACCACGTTCCGGTGCACCCCGTTCAGGCGCTCCGCGTCAGGGCGGCAACGGCCAGCGCAGCGGCACCTCTGAAAATCGTGGTTCAGAAAACCGTGGTTCTGCTGAAAACCGTCCGGCACGTTCGCGTCCTGCGCATGCAGGCCAGCGTCGCACCGGCAATGCGGGCAGCGGCAACAAATAAGTTTCCGGCTGCCCTGCAATCAAACCGCCTTCACCGGCGGTTTTTTTTCGTCTGTAATCTACCTGATGACATAAGCACAACGCCGCGCACCTTGCAAAATATGTTCGGTACGCTCGACGCTGGCGTTCAGCACATCGCTGAAGACATCACGTTCCGCCCGGCAAAATCCCTGACAGGTGGTTGCGGCAGCACAAATCGGGCAGTGATTTTCGACAAACAGATAACTGCCGTCCTCCTGCATTTTCCAGTCCGCCATGTAACCTTCCCGCGTGCGGATAGCCGTCAGCCGTTGTAGCTTTTCTTCCAGAGAATTCGCGCCATTCATTGCCTGCCGGTAATTTTCCAGCGTCTGGTTTTCGCGCGACGTGATCAGCTGATCCAATGCTGAATCGCCCAGTGAAGTGCGGATCAGTTGCAAAAGTTGTACGGTAAGATCCGCGTGGGCATCGGGGAATCGCGCATGGCCGGCGGCGGTCAGTTGCCAGAACTGTGCCGGGCGGCCGACACCTTGCGAAACGGCTCTGGCTTCCACCAGTCCTTCCTTTGCCAGCTTCACAAACTGTTGGCGCATGGCTTCGCCGGTAGTGCCGAGCAGATATCCGGCATCGCTGGCCTGAAGTTCTCCGCGGGTTTTCAGCAGCGTCAGTAATCGCTCTGCGACGCTTTGCCGGACGTCATTTTTATTTTCCAAGCCATTGCTTGACATATAGCCTCGACGGGTTCTAGATTACGTAAAACATATTCCAAGTATTTTCTTGGTTTAATCATATCATAACCACCACATGCTTCAATGCGTGGAAAGCACAAACTAAAGGGATGCAGAGAAAATGTCGGGAAGTCAGAACGGATGGGCGGATTTATTTAGTGCAGAAAACCGGGGCAGCGCCATCACCCTGAGCGCAGGCGTCGCGCTTTATGCGACTAACAGTTACATCGTTATCACGATCCTCCCTTCAGTCGTGCAGGATATCGGCGGGCTGGCGTGGTATGCATGGAATACCACATTGTATGTTGTGTGTTCCATTCTGGGCTCGGCGCTGTCAGCGCGGCTGATGCGGACCGCCGGACCCCGGGGCAGTTATCTGATGGCGACAGGTATTTTTATTGCCGGTGCTGCTATTTGCACGGCCGCGCCGAATATGCCGGTATTACTGCTTGGACGGGCACTGCAGGGCCTCGGTGGCGGATTCTTATTCGCACTGTCCTACGCGATGATCAATCTTTTGTTTAAAGAATCTCTCTGGCCGCGTGCGATGGCACTGATTTCGGCGATGTGGGGCATTGCGACGCTGGTCGGTCCGGCAGTAGGCGGTATTTTTGCTGAACTGCACGCCTGGCGCTGGGCATTTGGTTTGCTGTTGCCGGTCACGTCACTGTTCGGGCTGTGGGTATGGCGGATTTTACCGAAATCCCAGCGCGACAGGCAGCCGGAAGAGCCGTTGCCATTGATGCAACTGGCATTACTGACCGGTGCCGTGTTAGTGGTGTCGGCGGGCAGTTTGTCGTCCTCCGGCCTGATTAACCTGCTCGGTTTTGTGGTTGCCGTGGTGATGATTCTCGTCTTACGCCACCGCGAATTTACGGCGGATGTCAGGCTGCTGCCGCGTAACGCTTTACGTCGTTCCTCACCGCTCTATGGTCTGTATCTGGTGATGACATTGCTGATTATCGGCCTCGGCTGCGAACTGTTTGTGCCGTATCTGTTGCAACATTTACACGGTCAGACCCCGCTGGCAGCCGGATACATTACTGCCGCCGCAGCCGCAGGCTGGACATTAAGTGAAGTGGCGAGTTCCGGCTGGACCGGACGACGTGCGGACGGCGCGATTATCTGCGGGCCATTGATTCTGGCTGCCGGTCTGCTTTTACTGCTGTTCACCGTGCCGGTCGCGTTTGGGCTGCCGTGGTTGAATATCAGTGGCGTGGTGCTCGGGCTGACGCTGGCCGGTTTTGGGATTGGCCTCGGCTGGCCGCATCTGCTGACCCGCGTACTGCAACAGGCACCGGAAGATGATCGCGAAAAAGCCGGGGCGTCGATAACCGTCGTGCAATCTTTCGCGGCGGCGCTCGGTGCGGCGTTAGCCGGAACGGTGGCTAACTTTGCAGGTGTTGATAAGGGGGATAATGGTGCAGCCAGCGCGGCATTCTGGATGTTCCTGCTGTTTGCGGTGCCTGCGCTTGTGGCGGTGTGGATTGCCTGGCGCTCCGTCAGGGTCAGACGCTTGCAGGGCGGGGCAAAACCGTCATTAAGCAGCGATTTATCTCAGGGGTAATTGCCCGGCGACGGGCCTTGCGGTAATCTTGCGCGTCATTTTTAAGGGGTGAACTGCGATGCGCGTATTACTGGCTCCGATGGAAGGTGTGCTTGATCCTCTGGTCCGTGAACTTCTTACTGAAGTGAACGACTACGATTTGTGCATCACCGAGTTTTTGCGCGTGGTAGATCAGCTGCTTCCCGCCAAATCCTTCTATCGCCTGTGCCCTGAACTACATCACGCCAGCCGCACGCCTTCGGGCACATTAGTGCGCGTACAGTTACTGGGCCAATATCCGCAATGGCTGGCCGAAAACGCTGCCCGTGCGGTGGAACTGGGCTCTTATGGTGTCGATCTCAACTGCGGTTGCCCGTCCAAACTGGTTAACGGCAGCGGCGGCGGTGCGACATTACTCAAAGATCCTGAGCTGATTTACCAGGGTGCCAAAGCCATGCGTGCAGCCGTTCCCGCACATCTGCCGGTCACTGTGAAAGTGCGTCTCGGCTGGGATTCGCTGGAGCGCAGCGTTGAAATTGCGGATGCCGTGCAGCAGGCCGGTGCAACGGAACTGACGGTGCACGGACGTACCAAGGAAGACGGCTACAAACCGGAGCGTATTAACTGGGCTGCGATTGGCGAAATCCGTCAGCGTCTGAGTATTCCTGTGATCGCTAACGGTGAAATCTGGGATTACGAAAGCGCTCAGGCCTGCCTGCAAACCACGGGGTGTGATGCGGTGATGCTCGGACGCGGTGCGCTGAATATTCCTAACCTCAGTCGTGTGGTGAAGTACAACGAACCGCGCATGCCGTGGCCGGACGTCATGACGCTGTTACAGAAATATACCCGTCTGGAAAAGCAGGGCGATACCGGTTTGTATCACGTTGCGCGCATCAAACAGTGGCTGAGTTATTTACGTAAAGAGTACGAAGAGGCGACAGAGTTATTTACTGAAGTGCGCGTGCTGAAGACGTCAAAGGAAATTGCCGGACGCATTAACCGGTGATCCCTGCCATGACTTCTCCACGCGGCAACGCTTATAAAGGGAGAAGTATCATGGAAAATAAAGACATTGGCCTGACCCACATCGCTTTTGCCGTCAAAGACCTGGATGCCAGCATCGCGTTCTACCAGCAGTTTGCTGACATGAAAGTGATCCACCGGCGCGGGGAAAAGGGCAGCAACGCCAGACCCGTCGCATGGCTGAGCGACATGACCCGCCTTTTTGCTATCGTACTGGCTGAAGACCCGGACAATACCGACACCAGACTTGGCCCTTTCGGCCACCTCGGCGTCGCCTGCGCGACGAAAGAAGCCATGGACGCCAAACTTGCAGAAGCCCGTGCCGCAGGCGTTTTACGTAAGGAGCCCACAGACTCCGGCGCGCCGGTGGGATACTGGGCTTTTCTGGATGATCCGGATGGCAATACGCTTGAACTTTCATACGGGCAGGAAATAAGTTATCTGATCGACAATCAATAATATTCCCCCTGTGTATCCCGAAGGGACGCTTTCTGAGTGTCCCTTTATTTTTTTCAGTGCCACCTTACGCAAGTGTTCACTTACTCGCCATTACAGAGTCTGCGGGTGCTGGTGACAGACTTTGTGACAAATAGAATTGAAAATTGCGGGTGCTAAGACTATTCGCCTCACTTATAATTCCGCCCGCTGTTACGACATATCTTAATGACAACTTTCTAAATACAGAGCAATGCATGTGAAAATCCGTCTTTTGGTTCTGAGCTTATTAGCCTTAAATACAGGCATGTTGTCTGCCCCGGCCGCCATTGCTGCAAAGCATGAACCGGCCGTCGCCCCGATTGTTCAAATCGCTTCCGGCAGTGCCATGGTGGTGGATCTGAAAAGCCACGAAGTGATTTATTCCCGAAATCCGGATGAGGTGAGGCCGATTGCCTCCCTGACCAAACTGATGACCGCGATGGTTACGCTGGATGCAAATCTGCCACTTGATGAAGTGATCAATATCGATATCAGCAATACGCCGGAAATGCGCGGTGTGTTCTCCCGCGTGAAACTGAACAGTGAAATTACCCGTCGTCAGATGATTCAGCTGGCGCTGATGTCCTCGGAAAACCGTGCTGCAGCCAGCCTCGCAGCGCATTATCCCGGGGGTTATTCTGCATTCATTAATGCCATGAATGCGAAAGCGAAATCGCTGGGCATGACCCATACGCATTACGTTGAACCGACAGGTTTGTCACCACGCAATGTTTCCACGGCGCGTGATTTAACGCGACTGCTGCTGGCTTCCCAGCGCTATCCGCTGATCGGTCAGCTGAGTACCACTGCTGAAAAAACGGCTGTTTTCAGTCATCCGGCGTATGCATTGCCGTTTCGTAATACTAACCATCTGATCATGAATCCGTCGTGGAATATCCAGCTGACCAAAACCGGTTATACCGATGAAGCGGGGCATTGTCTGGCGATGCGTACCACCATTAACGGCAAGCCCGTGACGCTGGTCGTGATGGATGCCTTCGGTAAATTTACTGCCTTTGCGGATGCCAACCGTCTGCGCACCTGGATGGAAACCGGCAAAGCAGTGCCTGTTCCGCAGATTGCCAGGAACTACCGTAAGCAGAAAGAGCAGCAGAAAACGCAGCCTTCGGTCGAAGAGGCCGATGATTGAAATACCCGTCATACTTCAGGCCGCAGATGCGTTGGCTGCGCTCAGGCGCCCGAATCACTGACTTGATGTCAGCTCATCGGGACTCCCTGACTTGCCGCCTTTCTGCGACTCGAATTATTTTGGCTATTAATGAAACTGAAAAAGTCCGGCCATGTGCCGGACTTTTTGTTTGCAGGGACGGAATGTGATGATCAGAAAATCAGTTTAAATACCCCTGTAAGGGTCAGTAAGCCGACGATAAAGATGATGGCGATGATCCAAAGAATAATTTTCATATTTTTTCCTTAACATAATCTTCAGTCGTCATCGGCTATCCGGCTAAGCCAATGATATTCCTTATCAGTATAGCGTCTGGCGGTATTTTTGCTTTCTGTATGCCGTTTTCAGGCCAGCGCCGCGCGTAAACCACATTCAGGGCTGGTGAGCGGTTTACCCATTTGCGTCAGTTGCGCTGCACCGGTCATTGAAGCCTGAGCCAGTACCACGCAGGCCGCGCCTTGCTTATATTCCGCATCTGCCACCACCGCAATGGCCTGTAAATATCCGGCCAGATCGCCCTGTTTAAACTTTTCCCATGCGCCTGCCACCAGACGGGTTTTAAGCCGTGCCTGCGGATGTCTTTCTACCTGCGCGAATAACTGCCGCGTTGGCTCCAGGGTCGTTTCGACCGCGCACAGTGCGACCACATTGCCTGCCGTTTTCATGGCCTGTTCCGCCAGCGCCTGATCGACACGTAAAACCGGCACTGTGGTGCTTTTACTGGCAAGTGTCGCAGCAGGCCCCAGCGTTGAACAGGTCAGTAAAACGCGATCGGTATTTTCACTCAATGCCAGCAGTACATCCGCCGTCTGCTGAAGAATTTCCGCCGTCAGCCCGCCCGCCTTTTCGGCTGCGGCCAGTAAATCGGGCCGCGAAACATGCCGGAACTGATGCTGATCCAACCCCAGCGCCCGCGCTGTATTTTCAAATACCGCAATATTGCTGTCCGCTGTGTGTAAGCAGGTAATGCGCATACCCTTCTCCTGATGAGTGTCTGACTCTACGTTAATGATTTTTTAGCCGCGCCGCAGATGTTTTTGCCAGTAAATATTCATCCGTTAATGCGGGCAGGAAATGCTGGGTTTCCTCTGGACGGGTGATGATTTTCGTCATCCGCACCCGCTTGTTGTCCCTTTAAGTTTGGCCTGTTAACGGAAAGCATAACTGGCTATTTTAATTGGTATTTATTCAGCCAGGCAATGCAACTCAGCCATATATAGATACATAAGTAATGACGTATTTATCGAGAAGGAAATTGATTTGAGGTGGTTATTTATCCAGTGCACACTTCACGCAGATTAAGGATTTCTAAACAGGGAACGCTCATGTAAGGGACAACAACGATGTATCAGCTCAGCACACGGACGCTATCGCCCGTCAATCCGACGCTCTATTTTCCTGGCGCCCCTGTGTGGCCGGAAGAATACAAAGGAAAATCATTCATGGAAAAGCTCATGCAAAACCAGATCAACAATATTGAAAAACAGGGAATCAAAAATGGTGAGGAAATCGCCGGGCTGAATCTGCGTGTGGGGAAGGTGGAACAGCAGGTCAGCCAGCTGACCGTAGTGGTTACAGAAACGAATCTCCGTGTCGGAAAACTGGAATACCAGATGGTCACGCTCACCGATGTCGTGACCGATATCGGTGAGCGTGTCGGAAAAACCGAACAGAGCATCGCACGTATCGACGGGCACCTGCTGAGAATTGACGACCATCTGGTGCGGATAGATAAACAGTTTGAACAGGTGGATAAACAGTTTGAGCGAGTGGATAAACAGTTTGAACGAGTGGATAAACAGTTTGAACGAGTGGATGAGCGCTTTGACAAAATAGATCAACGTTTTGTGAAGATTGAAGCTTCAATGAGTGCAATGCAGACAATGTTTTATGAACTCATGATTACACAGACCCGATGGATTATTGGCATGATGCTTGTACTGGTTGGCGTGACGTTTACGGCGGCACGCTATATCCACTAAAGGCGATCTGATGCGGTTAATCACCCATTACACTGTATTGGCCGTGCCAGCAAAACTGGCAATAACGACTATAATATAGACAGGCCGCCACCTTCCTTATGCCCTTGTCTGAACGGCATTGCCGAAGGTTTATTACAGCACGCTGCTGGCGGCTTTCGGCGTACAAGGGGGTGTTTCATGGCTAATCATGTCTGGGGGCTGATATCCAATCCAGGTCCCGAACTGCAACAAATCCAGCGTGAGCGGGAAACCGTTTCACATGTGTATTCACATCATGTTCTGTTAATGGCGCTGATCCCGGTAGTCTGCTCTTTCATCGGAACAACACAACTGGGCTGGAACTTCGGTGACGGCGAGACGCTGAGGGTTTCCCTGTTCACGGCGTCTTATATCGCAGTCGTTTTCTATGTTCTGATGCTTGCTGCCGTTGCCCTTATGGGACGGATTATCTATGGAATGGCGCGTCGTTATGATAGCCGGCCGACACTCAACAGCTGTATCGTCTTCGCCGGCTATGTTGCTACCCCGATGTTCCTCAGCGGGATCGTAGCCCTTTACCCGATGGTCTGGTTATGTCTGTTTGTCGGACTCATTGGCCTGTGTTACAGCGGATATCTGTTATATCTCGGCATCCCTAACTTTCTCAATATCGACCGGCGCGAAGGTTTTCTGTTCTCCAGTTCAACGCTGGCAATGGGTGTTCTGGTTTTAGAACTACTTTTGGCTCTGACGGTGATCATGTGGGGCTATGGAACGCAACTATTCTGAGTATTGATGAGATGAGGTTGCATTGCTCCCTCCCCTGCGAAGGGGAGGGAGGTATTAACCCCTTTCGCAGGGGAAGAGATGAAAGTATCAATCCTGCCAGTTTTTTAGCTTACTGGTTTTCCCGATGCCCGGGTTAAAACTGTTGGTCGGGTCGGCCTGTCGGTAGAATTCTTTCAGATGGGGTTTCGCAATATACAAATGGCCGACGTTATGTTCAGCGGGATATTCCGCACCTTTAGCGTCGAGCAGCGCTAACATTTTGTGTTTCAGCGCCTTGCTGTTTGCGCCTTTTTTGACGATGTAATCCTGATGGAACACATGGCACATGAAATGGCCATAATACAATTTTGCCACCAGCTGACTGTTGATATCTTCCGGCAGTGTTTCAAACCAGTCGCGGTCGTTACGACGCAGCGCGATGTCCAGCGCCAGAATATCTTCCACTTCTTTTTCATGTACTGCGTGATAGCGCACGGCGGCACCAGCGGCGGCGAAGCGGTGCAGGAAAGCTTTTTTGCCTTCGTCGGCAGAACAGATAAAGAAATCCCCCTGACCCTCAGTAAAGAAACGTGTCAGAAAGGTTCGGGCCTCGTCAATGCCGGGGCCGGACATTTTCAGCAGTAAGTGATGTTCAAACCGGTCACGGTACTGTTTCATGCGGGGGGGAAGGTGATTAGGTAAAGCTTTGCTCAGGCATTGCATCACACGGTCACTGAAATTTTTGGGCAGGAATGGAACCTTACTGGCGTGCGCATCGAACTTCCCTTTGGCAGTAAACATGTCCGGCATTTTGTCGGTGCCAAGCTTGTCGATCATCATAAATGTATCTTTACCGTAGACTTCGGTGATATCGAAAATATCCCGATGCATATATTCCCCGGCCACCGGAAGATTAACGAAATCACGCAGGATCTGACGACGTAATTCTGTCAACACCGCAGTGTCATTGGTGCCGATGTAAAAAACCTGCTGTTGTGTTTCTGCCGGAAAGGTATCCAGCCGTACGGCGAAAACGGCCAGTTTACCCGCACAACCGGATGCTTCAAATAAACGTCGTTCATCCGCGTTGAAACGCGATGGTGTATCCGCATCAACTTCGCGGACACGAGAAGCATAATCATGATCCGAGGCCAGGCGCTGATCATGCGTGATATCGGTTTCACGGTAATCGCCTCTTTCGAGACGTGTGAGGATTTCTTCCGGCGTTTCGCCAAGGTTAATTCCCAGATGGTTAATCAGTTGCAATTCACCCTGCACATCGATCTGCGCATACAACGCCATTTCGGTATATGCCGGTCCGCGTTTCACCAGCGATCCGCCGGAATTATTACAAATCCCGCCGACCACCGACGCGCCAATGCAGGACGAGCCAATCACCGAGTGCGGTTCGCGGTTGTAGGGTTTGAGGATCTTTTCCAGTTTGTAGAGCGTGCTGCCGGGAAAACCGATCACCTGATGGCCACCGTCGAGTAACTGGATCTGGTCCAGTTTCAGTGTGCTGAAAATAACAATGTCGCGGTCATAGTCGTCGCCGCTGGGCGTCGAGCCTTCGGTCAGGCCGGTATTGGCGGCCTGCATAATGACAATCTTATCGGCGGCGATACAGGCCTTGAGCAGTTGCCACTGTTGCAGCAGCGTTTGCGGAAAAACCACCGCCAGCGCTTTGCCGCCACCGGAGCGGAACCCTTTACGATAGCGTTCGGTATTGCTGTCGCCGGTCAACACGTGGCGGTTGCCTGCAATCTCTTTCAGCGTGGCGATGAGTGACTGATTATCCATTTCATCTTCCTTTTTTAATGTGATGCCATCTAATCATAGGTTTAAATGATACTTATTAAGTTAAACGTCATTCGGGATATGGGTTAGGTAATTTCACTTAATCTGTTGCATTTTTGTCATGCGCTGTCCATTAAATCGTCATTGATGTGTCATAAAACTCGCGCTTAATGAACGCCAGATAACGAAAGCAACCGAGAGACAGCAACATGGCTCAAGCTCAACTTAAGCTGGCACAGGCTGAATATCCTCAGACCGGGCCACAGCATCTGAACAAGGTTCTGGACGTCAAGGGTCTCGTGAAATTCTACAAATCAGGTCAGCGTGTCCTGAATGACATCAATTTTGATCTCCATGCCGGTGAATTCGTGGCGGTAATTGGCCGTTCCGGCGCAGGTAAATCCACTCTGCTGCATGTTCTCAACGGGACTATCCCGCTCACAGAAGGCAGTGTGGTATGCCATTACGAAAATGGCGAACAGCAGGAACTGGCAGGGCTGACCGGCAAAGCGTTGCGTCGCTGGCGCTCGTGTTGTGGCATGATTTTCCAGGATTTCTGTCTGGTACCTCGTCTTGATGTTCTGACAAATGTGTTACTGGGGCGTCTCAGTCACACCTCAACGTTCAAATCATTTTTTAATCAGTTCGACGACGAAGACCGTGCCCGTGCCATCTCTTTGCTTGAATGGCTGCACATGTTGCCGCATGCGTTGCAGCGTGCCGAAAACCTTTCCGGTGGCCAGATGCAGCGGGTAGCGATTTGTCGTGCGCTGATGCAGAACCCAAAAATCCTGCTGGCTGATGAACCGGTGGCGTCACTGGATCCGAAAAATACCCTGCGCATCATGAATGCGCTGAAAAAAGTCAGCGAAGAGAATATTGCCGTGATGGTCAATCTGCATTCGGTTGAACTGGTGAAAGATTATTGCACCCGCGTTATCGGCATCGCGAAAGGGCAGATTATTTTCGACGGACATCCGGATCAGTTAACTGATGATATTTTGCATCAGTTATACGGTGAAGAGCACGACGCTATAAACAGTTAAATAATAATGTTATTTATTTTTTTGCAGTGCTTATTTCTACTTTCACTCAATCTACACAAGGTCATTATTTCATGAAGAAGTTATTACGTCTGGCAGTCTTCGTAGCAGGTTCTTTTACCGCGATGC
>NZ_JAFMOS010000489.1 GCF_019049755.1 Rahnella perminowiae | reverse complement strand
GGCTTCGCTGGGTTTGGTCGGCGGAATGTTCGCTTTGCGATCTTCCAGCCATTTTATCTTGCCATCCCAGGCAGGCAGCGGGGCCGGTGGGAGGGGGACGATATCGTTGATTTCTGGGACGGTGGGGTGGGCATACGAGTAGTTGGCAAGAATTCTCCAGATTGCTTCATATCGTCTGGCGCGCTCAGGGTCTTTCGGCAAGGCTAGGTAATCAAGTTTATTAGAAGATTCAGGACCATTGAATCCACTTTCTAAAAAGCTGGCAGATGTTGAATCACCAGCCATCACCCCTAACTGGAATGCCTTGACAGCCTCTTGATAAAGACCTTTTACTGCCAGTGCATTACCTAGGTCATTAGCCGCTCCACCATCTCCCTGTTCGGCGGCACAATGGAGCATTTGTCTGGATACATCCGGTGCCATTTGTGCCGGAGATAATTTGTCACCAACATAAGCTTGGGCTTGTTGATTCCCCTCATCGGCAGCTTTGCGGTAGTAACGCAATGCCATTTCAGGATCTTGCTGTAGCCCTGCAGCGCCTCGTTCAAGATAAATAGCAATAAAATAGTAACCAGTCGCTATCTTGGCATCGATCAATTGTTGGCTCATGCGCAGCTGCTCATCACTATTTAGTGAAAACTGTCCACGCATCGCGCTGTTTTGTAGGTTGATGCTAGCTTTATAGTGACCATTGGCTGCTGCAATCCGGTAAAGCCGCTCGGTTTCCACATCCACTGTTTTATCTTGTTTAAGCTGGTTGTTGACCTGTAACCAGCGGGCGTATTTATACAATATATCGGGTTCAGCGGGAGCGTCGGGGATAGCTTCGAGTTTGCAGGTAAAGGCCAGTTTGGCATTAACGTTAGTGAGCGGGTCCATAGCAAAATCCTTTTTTACAGAAGTCGTGTTTTTACCGCCGTCACAGGCCGTTAAAAGAAGACAAGATAACAATAATAATCTGCGCATTAGTCCAGATCCTTCAGAGTAGACTCGTTGTAGCGAAACTTTATCAATGGCGCTGCAGGATTATCTACCCCTGTATCCTGAAGCTTTTTATTTCTATCAAGAAGTTTTTCCCAAGCTTCAAATGCTTTGTCAGGATCATCCTGCGCACCTTGCTTATTCGTATGCAGGTTCCAAAGCTTTTGTCGTAGCGCTTTTGTCACGCTTTTCATCTCATGAGCAATATTCATTTCGCTGTCTACTTGCATACTGCGGGTGTTGATATTGGCGGAGCCATGAGTAGTGAAAACATCATTTATGATCATGAGCTTGGAGTGAATATAAACAGGCATCCATTTCTCTGCAGGTGAATCTTTTGCCACCAGTGAGCAAATATGAACTTTCAGACCGGGAACCGTTTCAGGTTTAATTGTGCTGTCCTGAATTTCCTGAGCCTGTTTTTCAAATCCTGCCGTTTTTCTTAGCAAGTCCTGATACCTTTTATTCGCATCGGCAGGATCGAGATATATAGCAGGCGCCGTGGTGAAAACTTCTTCGCTGGCTTTGCCAATCCTGGTCAATTTTGTCACATTCGGAATTGTGTCGGCGCGGCCGAGAACTTCCAACATGCGTTGGGTATTCACCGTGCCAGCACCAATACCCTGATCAGTAACGTTGGTGACAACGAATAAATGTAATGAACCGTGTTCACCGGGATCCCTGCCCGCTTTGCTTTGAACTTCTGCTGCTTTTTTGATGGCTTCTGCCAATGGAGGCCAGCGAAAATATTGGTTCTCTATATATATAAACTGCGTCGCATTATTAACTGTTTTCAAATAGAGTTTTTCTATATCTCGTTTGCCTTCCTGCGCCTGAGTGCGCAAAAGTTGCGCCATGATCGGAGTGCCAAATTCTGAACGCTGTTGAAGCTTTTTAGCGACTTCTCTAGCATTACGCATAATGAGTAAATCTTGTCCCGTTTCCCTCAGCCACGCGGTGGCAAAGTTTTTATGCAAATGTTCCAGAATTGGCCCGGTTACCTGACTGGATATATCTTGTCTTGGCAGATCTCCGCGTGGTCCTGTGTTAGGTCCAACTTTATCTTTGGCAAGACGATTCATGGAAGTGTGAGAGTCCGTGTCCCAATATTCGTCAAGCATGTTATGCCCCATAACGAAACCGATGGCATGCTCAGGTAATTCAAAGTCAATCAGCACAGTTTTTTGATGGTGAGTTACCGTGCCTGCCATTGTCAGCACTGTGTAAGCGCTCAGATTCTTATCAATGCTTTGATATGTTGATCTGTAGGCCAGTTCTGCACGATCTTTCGGATTGAATCCACGACCGGCGAATACCGGAGTTTCAGTAAGAATTTTGTTAATATTGTCTTTATCATGCTTAACTTTAGTAAAGCCAACATTCATTCCCGCCGCACTTACCGCTTGGAGTTTGCTTTCGTATGAGTGTTGTCTAAACCATTCGCCATCATAAGCGTATTGTTCCACAGTTGAGGTTTGTCCTGCTCGTGCCTTAATGCTGATAGGACCTTTATTAGGTAAATTCGCTTCGCCAGCAACTCCAGCTGAATTAAAAGGCATTTCCCAGCCAAGGACACGAACCTGCACCTTATTTTTAAGTGCTATTTGGTTGAGTAACTCACCAATACAAGGTGCCTGACCATCCCGAATAAAATACATGGATGGTTGAAATCCCCAGCAGATGATATCGACGGTCTTCTTGGCATTGGCGATGGCTTCATGCACTGCGCGGAAAGCTTCTTCGCCGTTGACCAAAGGCTTATAGGTCGCGGGAGCAGGCGGGAATTCAGTGCCTTCCACAAACCAGGGCGGAATGATGGTGCACTGACTGGTATCAACAACAGAGACGGGAGAAACAATATCATTTTGACTCATCAGTACTCTTCCTTATCACCGAAGCCATCCAGGAGTTCTTTATAAAGATTGCGGTGCTCGGTGTGTGAGGCTGGCGGGTTAATATCAGCGTCAGGCTGAGAGGTATGATGATGAAAACCCCGGTTCGCCAGTTCGCCTTGTTCCTGATTGCGATAAGCACTCACTACCGGGATCTGATAGTGAATGCCATTCGCCATTTCCAGCCGGTAACTTTGGGTTTGCGGCTTGTGCTCGATGTCGACTTTTCCGCTTTTATCCAGCACGCCTTTTTTCACTTCTGCATCATCGGCATACAGCGTGTACGGCATGCCTGCCCAGCTGGTATCCAGAGCATTAGGTGCCTGCGGTACGTTAATTCGCAAAGTCTGCGGAGGAATTTCGGCCTCTTCTTTATCTGATGGCATTTCAGTGTCAGCACTCGGGAAGCGAGGAAAGAGTTTATTCAAACTTGCCGGTCCCATCTTTTGCCAGTTGGTTGATTTAAACAGGATGTTTTGCGGATCAGCGATTTCAATGTTGCCGTCACTGAGTTTGATGTAGCCGCCGCCGCAGGTCAGGATCAGCTCTCTGGCGGCGGTGATAGTGACGGTGCTTTCCGTGCTGGTCACGGTGATGTCGTTTTTGGCCAGCGCCGATAATTCGTCACCCTGTGCCTGAATGTCGACTTTCCCTTTTCCGGCGAAGAGCTTTATGCCGGATTTTTGAGCAAACAAACTGATGCTTTCGCCTGCGGCGACGGTAAAGGATTTGCCGCTGCTGATGTCGATATTGCTACCCGACATAATTCCGACGCTTTGGCTGCCGGAGGCAAGGCGCACCGCAGACGGGCTGACGATACCAATGCCCTGGGGTGCGGACATCAGGATGCCCGCGGCTTTCAGCTTTTCCAGTGAAGCATTGAGCGCTTTCTGGCTGTCGGTATCGCCCGGTGTGGCTTTGGCGATTTCCGCCATCTTCGCCAGACTGCGTGCCAGCGTCAGCGCCTGTTCAAGCTGGACAATGGCTTCGTCCATCTCCAGTTGTTTACCACTTGCAGCAGGTTGTTCATCGGCGCTGATGAATATCCCTTTTCCGGCCCGAATTGCGCCCCATTCATCGGTGCGCAGTTCGAAGCCTTCACCGCGCAGCGCACGGCTGGCATCGACGCTATGCCCGAGGTTGAGCTGTGTCTTGCTGCCGTATTCCGTGCTGAGCTTGATATGTTCTTCGCCACGTTTGTCTTCCATCCGCAGCTTATTGTTGGCTGGCGTTCGGATGACGTTACGGGTGTTGTTTTGCTCCGTGACGTGGTCGGTGTGGCGTGAGTCATGCAGCGCATGCGCGATATACGGCCTGTCCGGATCGCCGTCGTGGAAGGCAATCGCCACTTCCGTGCCCTGTATCAGCGGGAAGTGGATACCATACTCGTCACCGCCATAAGGTCTGGCGAAGCGCACCGGCATACTTTCCTGACCCTGCGCTTTACCATCCAGGTCGGCATCGAATCTGACCCGATACAGCCCTGATGTATCCTGCCAGGCATAAATATCATTGGCTTTGGCGCTGGTGACACGCGCCATCAGGGTGCCGCTGACCACGGGACGGGGCAGCAGAGCAGGGCGCCAGCACAGGGTTTCATTGTAAGGTACCGCGTTGAGCCTGACTTTCAGGGCATTCTGGCGGCTGCCGCTGAAGTGGGTGTGGATCAATACGACCGCGGATGACAGCAATTCTGGCAGCGTTGAAGGGATCGCACGGTCGGTAATCGTCAGCACCTGCGCGGGTTGCAATGTGGCATCGTTACTAAAAAAGGAAAGGATTGTTTGTTGTGACAAAAAGCGTTCGTGGTCGAGGCGCGCCATAAAGTTGGCGGTTTCAGCCGCAGGGTCGGTTTTGTCGCCCGTTTCCGGATGGCGCGGTTTGTAGTGATACACCTCTCCGTAAGTGATGCTTTCGCCCGCTCCGCGGGTCATGTCTGCTCTGGCAGACTGTAAAACCCGCTGCGCCTCACGGTAGTTGTAATCTTTACTGGTGACGGATGCCTGAACTACGCTGTGCTGAATATTTACGCCCCAGACGGAGTCCGCACCGCTGTCGCTCATCCCGGACGGACTGTTCAGCGGCAGAGTTTTACCGAAATAGTAAGCACTTTGCTTATCGGCAAAGTGGATGATTTCAGTCTGCGCATCAGGTTGCAGGGTGAAGAAATAAAATATCCCCAGTTCAGAAAGCAGGCGCTCGATAAAGGCCAGATCGCTTTCCTGAAACTGGTTTATCTGTTCGCGCTTCGGGTATACCTGTTTCAGCGAAAATTCATACTCCCAGCCTTTGAGGCCGTGTTCGGTCAGCACCTGTTCAATAACGTCAGGAACGGATTTGTTCACAAAGAAGCGGTGTGTACGAAACTGATTTGCAAGCAGTGCCAGAAAGGGCTCAAGCGTTACCTGATATTGCACCTGATCCGCTGAGCCTGATATCCGGCTAAAATCCGTGATCACACCATGTACGATTTTTTGTGCAGACAGGCTTTCCAGCGGACCTGTGCCCATGGTGAACGTCGCCGGCTGGCGGAGTAGCTGGCGGGGGTCGATATCTTTTTCCGTACTGGTAAAGGTGAGGGTGTAGCGATAAAGCTGGCTCATGCCTTCGTTGCCGGTGAAACTCTCCATATCCAGCAAGGCCTGACAGGAAGGTACTGTCAGGCGATAACGGTTCAGGGTGGTTTTCGAGAGCGACAGCAGGTTTTGTGCAATATCCATCATGCGGGTATCTCCTTATATTTATTAGCCACACAACACCGCAGCACGTGCAGGATCAATAGCAATTAACCCCACCAGCAGATTCTCCATTTCACCATGCAGCCGCGATTTGTCGGTGTCTGCGCGCCCGGATTTCATGCGCAGGAGTTTCAGGCGTCTGGCTTTCACTTCAAACAGCAGTTCAGGTTCCCATTGCGTGAGGGTGAGCGTGGAGCCATTGCTGTCCAGTTCCCCCAGCAGATGCAGCGCCATGTCATTTTTGCCGTATTGCTCGGCAACGCGGGCCATCAGCAGACGTACCAACCATTGATGGCGGGGCGTGCGGGCACCGGGGCGGTTTTGCAGCCAGTTCAGGGCGGCTTCTACGCCGCTACTGTCAGCCTGTGCCAGCGCTTCCGGTTCAAGTTGCAGAATATCGTCATTGCCTGCTGTGGACGCCGATGCAGAGGGTTCGTTACCCCAGCTTTCCTGAAATGTCATAACCTGTTGGTTGATCCAATTCAGTGTGACTTCATCGGCGAACGGGGTGCCATCATCAAATGCCAGCCCTTCGAGACCGGGTAAGCGGGTGAGCATTCCGTTTAAATCCTGCTTAATGATGTCAGCCCAGGCTTCATAGGGTGCGCCCGCTTTGATCAGCGCCTGATGGAGATACCATTGCAAATCCAGCCAGAGATGATTCACGCCCTGAGCGAACAGGCTGTCTGTCTGCTCCAGCAACTCCAGCCAGCTTTGCTGCAGATAAAGTCGCTTGAGCAACGCGCGGTGTTCCGGTTTCGGAGGCGCCAGACGGGTCCGGCCATCAGCAGCAAGGGGAGGCAGTTCATGCACTGTATCCAGGCGGATGCTTTTAATCAGATGATGACCTGAGAGCCAGCCGGATGGCTGATCACGCAGGTATTGCGCCAGCAATCTGGCCTGTTCTAAGAGTTCACGCCCGGAGGTGACCGGCTTCAGTACCGGGGATTCTCCGGTTGCAGCTGAATGCTGAATGCTTGTAGTTCTGCTGTTTTGCGGAATGACAGCGTCAAAACCGCCGGACTGTGCAAGGCGGTTTTCCAGCGCGGCATAGAGTGCCCCAAACTGCGGTCGGGAGGATTGCTCCCACGTACTTAATCCTTGCTCAATTAAAGCCAGTGCGCCCACGATGCGGGAAAAATCAGCCTTATCCACTTCCGGGAACAGCGAGAGACTGTCGAGCATGCGTGAACCCGACAGCCATTCCAGCGAGGCTTTCCTGCTGGCTGGCCGCAACGGATGCAGGGTTTCACCAAAGCGTGAGATCAACCCGGCCAGCAGGGAAAGGCCATCGGCCAGCCCGGCTTCACCGTCGCGATGCAAGCGCGCCCAGATGTAATAGGTGGCAACGCGGACGTCCTTGCAGTGCGTGATGAGCAAATTTTCCGCCAGTTCGCAGGTCAGAGAAGTATCCGCGCCGGAAAGTTTGTTTACCTCTTCACGCATCTGCTGGAAGCTATCGTCATAACCCGGGTCTTCGCCAGTTGGCGCTTCTGCGGTTACCGGATGGAGCCAGTTATCCCAAAGCAAGGCTTGCTGTTGTGCCTGTGCTAACAGAGACGAAGTTTCAGCAGAACATGCATTCTGTAGGGTAATTAATGTGGACATTACGGCTCCTCAGCGACAGCGTCGGGATCAAAAGGTTTTTCTACAGAGGCAACCCGTGCCGCCTTAACCTGGAAAATCTGCGCGGGGAGAGTGAAGTTTCGCAATCTCAGCAACGCCAGCGGACCTTCACCCGCCTCAGTGCGCAGGGTGTAATTCAGCCGTCTGCCATCCGGTGCTTTCCAGGTGATGTTAAAGCTGCTGCTCACGCCCTGATACGGCGTAACGGAGGCTTTATCGAGCAGACGTATCAGCCCCCAGGCACCCGGCAGATCGGCGAACTGACGCGTGCCTGCCTGTGTGCTTATCCAGCTCAGGCTTGCGCCAGGCGCTTCGGTATCATTCGGCCAGGTGAAACGTTTCCATGTCGGAAGCTGGTTGTAATAGCTGAGTTTCTGACTGTCGATCACCAGATCTGTCTGCATGACATCTTTGGCTGTGCCCGGACGCAGTTCAAAATGCACACCCGCTTCTCCGTTAGTGAAAACCACATCGGACAGGTAACTCAGGGTATCCAGGGCTTTCAGGAAGACAGGGCTGAAGGTCAGTCCTTGTGCATTGATACTGTCCGGCACCCAGTGACTGCCTTCTTTATGCAGTACGCCGTTCAGACGGGTTTGCAGGAAGCGGGCGATGCGACCGCTGTCGCTGTTGAGATAGCGGGCCATCAGCGGCAGTGACACTTCGCTGCTGGTATTTTTTAACGGATAACGACCACCGAATGCGCTGTTCCAGTCATTGACGATGGCTGTCTGCCATTGCGCGTTCAGACTTTCTGCCGCCGGGGTCAGAACTTGCTGCCACGCCTGCTCCATCGGCCGGACAAATATTGTCTGCCCGAATCCGCTCCACTCCTGACCCAGACTCGCGGCCACCAGACTGCCGTAATCGCGGGTTTCTGTCAGATCAACCGCTTTGCCCTGAAATACTGTCTGCGCCAGTGTTTGCGTCATTGCCTGCGGATCGGCGGCATTCACAACTTGCTGGAGTTTAAGGCGCACCTGCGTAACCCGCGTCAGGAAGGTTTGCAGACTGAGACTGGCATTGCCTTGCCCACCGGCTTTCTTGTCCATCAATGTCAGTATCGGACCAAACGTCGCATCCAGCGGACCTTGTGCACCGGCCTGCTGATCAATGGCCGGTTGTTCATCACGGTTTAAGAGATTTTTTGCAGATTTCACCAGCGAGTCAGATAAAGCTTCGCCGTTTTGACCGGTTTTGCCTTGTATGTTGAGGGTATTCATCAGCGCCACCAGTGGCGACTGACGCACGTCCGCCATCAGGGTCAACTGATCGATAGCATCTGACAGTGTTTGTGCCTGTTGCCAGTGCAGACTGTTCAAGAAATCCAGCCAGCTTGCGGAGAAGTCTGCGAAATAGCGTTCTTTCAGGCGTGCCTGAAGTGCTTCAGGTGAATCCTGCTGCAACACGGCGGTTTTGTTGTCACTCAGCACCCAGTCCATTTCTTCACGTCGTCCATTGACCACTTTATCAATCGCCGGTTTGACGGACTCCTCCCAGGCTTTACGGGTGAACATGCCCGGCACCACGGCATCCGTGGTCAATATCTTTTCAGCATCCGTATCGCCAGCCATATCAGCCAGCGTCATATCTGCATACTGGTGAGCGACCTGTAGAAGCATTTTCTGATAAAGCGAGGATTCACTGTTACGGGCACCCATCATGCGAACCAGTAAGGTACGAACCTGACCGATAAGATTTTCATCTGCAGAAAGTTGCCATTCCGGATGACGGGAAAGGTTACGACCATAAAAATCCAGCAGGGAAGGACCTTCTCCCTGCCATACACCATCCGGTGCTCCTTTGCGTTGCGGCCAGTCGCTCAGTAACGTTTTGCTGAACCATGCCGCATCCATTTTTTCAGGGCGTGACAGCATCAGGTAGAGCTTTAACTGGTCGTAAGCGGGCTTCACCAATGCATCCCGGCGCAGATCACCTGGTGGAAGACCGGTGAATGTGGTGAGCTTGTCTTCAAGGTACTGAGCGGCGGCGTCACGTAACAGAGGCATCGCACTGGCGGCATACTGTGGCCAAAGTGCAGCCAGCAGAGGATCATTCTGATTCAGTCCGAACCGGCTAAACCAGGGTGCATGCTGCTGGCGGTATTGAAGCCTGTCGAGCGTGTTTTGCAGTTCGCGCTGGGCTTTGAGTCGCAGTGGTAGCGCCTGCTTCACATCCGCAGCCTGTTTCACCTGCGCTTCGCTGGTATTAATCGTCTGGCGGTTAACGATAAAGGACATCACCATTCCCGCGCCCCATAACACCATCACACCTGCTGCAATCATGCCGCACGTTTTACCCCACGCGAACCCGAGCTTTTTGACCGCCAGCCCTGCGGGTAATGACGACAGTGAGCCGAGCAAAACATCCCAACGGTTATCCTTGCCCCAGTGATGTTTTACCGTGCGCTGTGCATTGACAGATGCCGGGCTGAACATGATGCCTGCAAGGGGAGAAGGGCGGTAAGGGTTGAGCAACGCGGCCACAGGTTCAGCAATAAAGTCCGGTTTATGTGCGAGTTGATCAGCAAGCTGCAACAAAAACAGATTCTGCCTGCTGACGCCGATTTGCTGCATGCCTTGTTCGATCAACGTCGGCACCAGCGCGGTAAGTTGTTTTCTCAGTTCATCCGGTTTGCAGGCGGCAGGCAGCAGGCAGCCCACAGGTTGCGTGATACGGGCTTTATTTTGATTTCCCGCTGAATGCAGTGACCACACGTACAACGGCAGTCGCCATCCCAGCAGATCAAAGCGAACTGAAAACGCTTTCGCGGCGCTATCCATCATGTCGGCAGAGAGAGGCGTTTGCGTCTGCAACTGACCATTCTCCGTATGCTGCGCCAGTGCAGATGTCACCCAAACCAGGCCATCCAGCGGGCGGCGGCGCAAATGGCGCAGTGCAACAAGCCATGCGCTGTCGGCCTGCGCGGCCAGATCGCCACCCCACAACAACACGGTGCCGCTGTCTTCCTGCCAGTATTGCGATGTCAGGCCGGGAGTCAGACGCTCAACATCGGCAGCGCTGCCGGTAAGCAGCAAAATACGGACTTTGTGTGACCAGAAGCGGCCGTAAGTCTGGCGCAGGGCTTCGCGGATTTCGGTTACCGTGACGTGGCGCGGCGGTGTTTGCAGCAGACGTTCTTCACTTCCCGGCAGGACGTTCTGTTTTTTTTCTTCTTCGCGGTGCATGAGTTGTTGCACCAGTCGCAGCAGCGCAGGGCCAAAACGCAGCACTGCTCCTAGCAAGCAGATCATCAGGAAGGCTGCGGCTTTTTTGCCGGTAGTATCGAGACCGAGTCGTTCCCCGTGATGCCAGACAGCCCATCCAATGAGGCTGAATACAGCCAGCAGCAGAACCGTCAGGCCCCCAAAACGCCAGAGCCTACTTAATACGCTCATCCCCACTCCCTGTTGCGATGGTGTAAACAAAATTTTCTGCTCCTGTTGTGGATAACGCTAACCAAGATTGTTGTCCGATATGAACAAAATCAGCCCCCAGCGCGAGGGTAAACCAGGGAGAGTAAGGTCCCTGAATGCCGCAATATGTTTCGACTGTCAGAATATTTTCTGCCTGCCATCGGGTGCCAACTGCATTTCCGATGGTGATAACTGCGGCGGAGGACGCGGTCCATTTTTGGTGATCACCCAGGACGCTAGTAGTCTGGCAAGCCTGCGTTTGTGTTGTAAGAAGCAATGTCAGCTCTTCGTTGAGATTATCCACATGCAGCGGCATAGGACGCAGTACACGGACGATGTGTGGCAGAGCATATTTTTGCGCGACATCATCACTGGTGAACAACAATGCGGCCAGACCGTCGGAATAACGTGTATCCCCGTGCATCTGCTTCACCAAAATCAACTGCACCGTAGATTCCGGTTGCCCGAGTCTTTCATCAAGTGACCGGAATGAAAGCTGATCGGTGATGTTCAGCGATGCAGGACGAAGGTTTTCAGGCGCACGGGTCTGCCAGCACTCATCAAACAGGGCGAATAATTTCTGCCTGCCTGATTCGGGTTCATCGGTTAATACCGTGACCTGAAGTGCTAACTCAGGGGGGAGTATCTGCAGGGCACTCTGAATACCTTCCAGCAACGTATTAATTACCGACTTGTTATCTTTCAAATAATCAATGTGGCGAACCAACCCCTGTTGCTGCGGTAAACCTCTCAGATTTTGTTGTAACAGTGCTGCTGAAATACTGTCCGGTAGCATCACGCAACTTGCGGATACTGCGATATAACGTTCTGCCCACGCGGTCCATTGTTGCTGAGCGTGTTCAGCCTCACGCTGGAAGAACTGGAAACGCTCCATTTCGCGGCCATAAAGATAACCACAGGTACTGAAAGTCAGTATCCAGAGCACGACGGGAATCAGCGCGAATAACCAGATATTGATCGGTTTCAGCACGCTTAGTGATCCGGAAGCATGTAAAACGAATAGCAACACACTGGCAATCACCGCCAGCACACCACTGATTAACCAGCCGCCGGAAGAAGGAGGTGAGGGTTGTTCAGTCGTAAAGGGTTTTTGACGTTCCCAGCCCATGACTTATCCTATTGCGCAATCCGGAGCACTGGAGATGACCTGACAACCGCAAAGGCATTTACAGCCATCCACCACAATGGCTTTACCGTCTGAGGACCATTCGGGTGAACCTTCTACAATAGGGTTAACACCGTGAAAGGGAACAGGGCAACTGACTTTGTCACCTATTAAGGCGACAGGTTTTCCGTTTACAATCATGGTTGAAGAGGCTGAAATAACAGAGCCACCGTGTGTGGTTTTATCGCCGAGTAATACGAAACCTTTTGGCATGAGAATTCCTTTTATTTGAGGTTTAAGTAATATTGATGAAATAACGTTAAAGGTAATTTAAATATGCGAATTTTAAATTTTGTCTTGATTTATTTTTTGGTCGGGAGGAACTGCGCAATACTATTTAATATTCTTGAGGTTGGTTTTCTCGTAAAATGCCCACGACGGAGCTAATAAATATAATACCCCTAAATCCTACTTCTCATTCATGCATTTATGAGAAATATACCTGACCTCAAGTGGAAAGGG
>NZ_JAFMOS010000490.1 GCF_019049755.1 Rahnella perminowiae | reverse complement strand
CCTACCTGCATACTGGTTGGGGTAATTGAATTTATATCAGCCGTCTTTCCTGCTGTGTCTGAGAATCCTTCAAATATTTCACCTTCACCTGTGGTGATTTTATATTTTGTGAAGGGCTTTATTTGCCCGGATTCAGGATCTTTAAGAGTAAATCCTCCGCTATAACCTTTTGGGAATTCAAACTTAGGAGAGTCGAGACTTGAGGAGCCCATTTTCTGTACATTAGCGGCTTTCAAAAAAATATTACCCGGCGCACCCAGCTCGATATTACCATCGCTAATCTTGATGTAGGCCCCTGCGCAGTTAAGTATCAATTCCTGGCTGGCATTCACCGTCACTTTTCCTTCCTTGCTGGTGATAGCCACATCTTTTTGAGCTGAGGCAGCGAGTTCATCGGCCTGTGCTTGAATATCGACTTTGCCATTACCGGCAAAAAACTGCATTCCTGTATTCTGTGCAAAGAGGCTTACGGAATCCCGGGCTGAAACAGTGAAGGATTTACCGCTGCTTATATCCGTGTTTCTGCCCGAAACCACGGCAACGCTTTCATTGCCGGATGCCACGCGTATGGCTTTTGGACTTACGAGGCCAATGCCGTCCGGGGCTGTTATGACAATACCCGGAGCTTTCATCTTGCTGAGGGACTTATTCAGTGTCTGCTGGAAATCTGTATCACCTGGAGTTGCCTTTGCTGTTTGTGCGGCTTTCGACATGCTCCTGGCCAGAGTGAGCGCTTGTTCAAGCTGGGCTATTGCATCGTCCATTTCCAGCATTTGACCGCTGGCTCCCGGCTGCGTATCTGCCGTGATAAAAATCCCTTTCCCGCCGCGTATCGCTCCCCATTTATCCGTTCTCAGCTCAAACCCTTCACCGCGCTGTCCGCGTTTAGCATCCACATTATGCCCAAGGTTCAGCTGGGTTTTACCCCCATATTCGGTGCTGAGTTTGATGTGTTCTTCGCCGCGCTTATCTTCCATGCGCAGTTTGTTATTTGCAGGCGTGCGGATGACGTTGCGGGTGTTGTTTTTCTCGGTGACGTGATCGGTATGACGTGAATCATGAAGCGCGTGCGCGATATACGGGCGATCAGGGTCACCGTCGTGGAATGCGATCGCCACTTCAGTGCCCTGGATCAGCGGGAAGTGGATACCATAGACATCGCCGCCATAAGGTTTGGCGAGGCGGACGGGCATGCTTTCCTGACCCTGCGCCTTTTCATCCTGATCAGCATCGAATTTGACGCGATATAACCCCGCAGCATCCTGCCAGGCATAGATGTCGTTGGCTTTTGCGCTGGTGACGCGTGCCATCATCGTACCGCTGACTTTAGGACGCGGTTTAAGAGCAGGGCGCCAGCACAGGGTTTCGCTGTAGGGGGCAGCGGTAAAGTTCACCGATAATGAAGTCGCCCTGCTTCCGGCAAAACGTAAACCAGTGATGACGACGGGCGATTGCCAGACTTCCGGAAGGGTAGGTGGCAGAGTGCTTTCCTGGACAGTGAGCACTTGTAGCAGGACCAACGTCGCATCCGTGCTACTTCCACTCAGTTGGGTTTGTGCTGCTAAAAAACGCTCATGCTCAAGACGTGCCCAAAAGTTGCCGCTTTCCGGTGCGGGTGTCATTGCGTCACCGCGAACTAAATGGCGGGGCTGGTACTGGTAGACATCCCCATAAGTGATGCCATCACCGTCACCCCGGCTCATATCTGCCCGTGCGGAAACCAGTGAAAGCTGGGCTTCCCGATGGTTATAATCTTTAGCCAGTACCGACGCCTCGACAACCTGATGGCGCAGTGCCAGACCCCATACCGCTTCGACGCCGTTATCATTCATCCCAGCCGGATTACCCAATGGCAATGTCTTACCAAACTGGTAGCAACTTTGTTTATCGCCAAATACCACTATCTCGGTTTGTGTGTCTTCCTGAAGCGTGAAGGTATAGAAAATCCCTACTTCGGCCAATAAACGCTCGATAAACGCCCGATCACTTTCATCAAATTGGTTAATTTGTTCACGCTTCGGATAGCTCAGTTTTAAATTGAACTGAAACTCCCATCCTTTGAAGTTGTGTTCGCGCAGAATCTGTTCAACAACCTCAGGGATGGATTTTTGGAGAAAGAATCGATGTGAGCGCTTCTGATTACCTAAAAGTGCGAAGAAGGGTTCAACGGTAATCTGATAATGGGCTTCATCCGCTGAGCCTGTCAGACGGGTGAAATGAGTCACCACGCCATGTACGACTTTTTGCACGTGCGGCATCGACATACCTGGAACCAAAACCCCTGCGGTTTGCATCGTCAGCGTTGTGCTACGCCTTAACATCGTTTTCGCATCAATATCTTTATTGGCGCAGGTGAAATCGATTTTGTAACGATACCCGTAACTTATTTCTTCCTGTCCCGTAAAAGACTCCACGTCGAGATACACATCACAGCTCTGAACATCGAGTCGGTAACGATTCAGGCTTCCGGAGAGCGAATTAGCTGTATCGGTTAATGTATCGATAATATTCATTTTGCATCCTTCTGCATTACCCTGAGTCAGCAAATCATGCTCCGGTAATATGTGTCCTTTGAATGATTAAATTGGCAGGAACTATTTAGCTATAAACGTAGCCGCAAACACTTCTCTACTTCCGTTTTGGGTGTCAATGACTGAAAAGCTCACGTTATATTCATTATTAGCGATAAATGCATAGCCCATTAAAGGTAAGCAGCTATTTCTGGCATATATTTTTTCAGTGAAATTGACAATAAACTCATTCGATTCCCCTGTTTTTTGTATTTTCATCCGTTCGAAGACCGCGTTTTCATCTGTCTCCGAGGAATATACGCACACTTGTCCGTCAGACTGTTCTACTTCAGCGATATCCCAAGGGATCCTGTCACCCAGGCATCCGGTGAGCAGAAAAACAAGCATTAATATTGTTATCTTCATAGTGCCTCCGGTGACGGAAATGAACCCAGAATGCTCTCATACATGCGTATAAGATCGACATCAGCATAATAACTGTCTTTATTAATAAAGTTATTGCCCCAAAGTCCTTGCCAGGTGCTATATCCCATATCCCGCAACACATAATAATCTGAGACAATAGAGGCTTGTTGTTCCATGGAATAGTCAGACAGACGGTTTTTAGTCAAATCATAATGATAATTTGCAGCCCAACTGAATAGTCCGCGAAGTTTAACCAGCATGCCATGCTGATACTGCCAGACGTGGCAGAGTTCATGTAAAAAAACATGCCTGCTGTCTATGCTTATTCTGTCTGATGAAAAGTCAGCGTAATAATAGCCTTCCCGGAAATAAACCTCTCCGTTTGGCGTCATGGCGACATTCTTCGCCTGTAAACCGAACGGAAGGTAGCTGCCGCAATGGATCCAGACTGTTGAGTAGTTGATCTGTTCGCCGTAAAGCGTTTGCGCTAATCTGACTTCCCCCGGAGTCATTCTCCTGAGCTGTCCTTCTCCGCCTGACATATACGTTTCCTTTAAAGTGAAAATCATAATACATATTGGAGTGAAAGCGTTTCCTGGTCGTCAAATTCCAGCGTAATCCCGTCTTCCTCATCCCAGCCCAGTGCCAGCGCGGTGATGCGCTGTTGCCCGGCTATGCGTTGCAGTAATTGCTGGCTGAGCACCGGCAGGACCTGCTGATTAAGCAGGCTGTCGATGTTGCGCGCACCGGTATCAGGCAGCAGGCAGGCACCGACCAGCGTGTCGTACAGGCTTTCTTCGATGGTACAGCGCAGGCCGTAATATTTGCTCAGACGTCTGGCGACTTGCGCCAGTTTCATCTCGACGATAGTGCGCATGGCCGCAGCGTTCAGCGGTTTATAAATCAGCGTCTGGAAGCGGGCGAGCAGCGCGGGCTGGAAATGATCGCGCAGGATCGGGCGCAGCAATTCCTGCAAATCGCTGTCGGTCGCTTCCGGCTGTTCATCCAGGAGTTGCATCAGGTGGTCGCTGCCGAGGTTGGCGGTCATCAGGATCACGGTGTTACGGAAGTCGATTTCGCGTCCTTCGCCGTCGCGCATAAAACCGCGGTCGAACACCTGATAGAACAGATTGATGACGTCACGGTGCGCTTTTTCCACTTCATCGAGCAGGACGACGCTGTAAGGACGTTTGCGTACGGCTTCCGTCAAAATGCCACCCTGCCCGTAACCGACGTAGCCCGGAGGTGAGCCTTTTAGCTGGGAAACGGTATGTGCTTCCTGATATTCACTGAGGTTGATGGTGATCAGCGATTTTTCGCCGCCGAACAGGCAGTCGGCAAGCGAGAGAGCTGTTTCTGTTTTACCTACGCCGCTCGGGCCGACCAGCAGGAATACGCCCAGCGGGCCGTCCTCAGACGTCAGGCCGGTTTTGGCGGCACGCAGACGCTGTGCCATGCCGGCCAGCGCATGATCCTGGCCTACGACGCGCTTATTGAGATTTTTTTCCAGCTGCAGCAAATCGGTTTGTTCGTCTTTCAGCAGGCTGGTCAGCGGTACGCCGGTCCAGTCTGCAATCACTGTCGCAACGGTACGCACATCAACATCCGGCGATAGCAGCGGGATGTTGCACTGTAAATCAGTGAGTTGCTTTTGCAGGCTGGCAATTTCTTCCTGACGGCTGATGTCCTGACGGGTCTCCAGCAGTTGCTGTGTGAGGTCCTTTTCCGCGTGGTACTGAGCAGTCAGTATATTAAGTTGTTCGTCTAAGCTGTCGGTCTGTTGTTCAATCTGTTCCAGACGTTCACCGTGGGTTTTACTGCCCAGTACGATGTCTTCCAGCAATGCCTGCTCTTCCATTTCCAGCGCGGTGATCTGTGCCTTCAGGCGGGTCAGGTCTTCCGGCAGGGTATCCAGGCTCATGCGCACCCGGGCGGAGGCGGTGTCGAGCAGATCGACGGCTTTGTCGGGTAACTGGCGGCCGGTAATGTAGCGGCGGGATAGACTGACGGCGGCTTTCACCGCGTCGTCAGTAATATGGACACCATGATGTTGGGCATAACGGGATTTCAGACCGCGCAGCATCAGGCACGCCATCTCGTCATCCGGTTCATCGACTTTGACTATCTGGAAGCGGCGCTCCAGAGCCGCATCACGCTCAAAATACTGCTTATATTCAGACCATGTGGTAGCGGCAATGGTACGCAGTTCGCCGCGGGCGAGGGCAGGTTTAAGCAGATTAGCGGCATCCGCACCACCGGCCTGATTACCTGCTCCGATAATGGTGTGCGCTTCATCGATAAACAGCAGTACCGGCGACGGCGACTGTTGCACGGCATTGATGACGTTTTTCAGGCGCTGCTCAAACTCGCCTTTCACACCGGCTCCCGCCTGCAACAGACCCAAATCCAGCGTACGCAGACAGACGGTTTTGAGGCTCTCCGGCACATTGCCTTCCGCAATGCGTAAGGCCAGGCCTTCAACCAGTGCGGTTTTCCCTACGCCCGGTTCGCCGACCAGAATCGGATTGTTTTTACGGCGGCGGGACAGAATATCCACCATCTGACGAATTTCATTGTCGCGACCAAATACCGGGTCAATCTGACCGGCTTTGGCTTTTGCGGTGACATCCAGCGTAAATTTATCCAGTGCGGCCTGCAGCGCTTCGCTTAATGACTGACCACGCATACCCGCATCAAGTTGCGAAATAGCAGCATTATCGGAGAGCGATGACGGCGTACGGTTCAGGCTTTCCTGCTGCTGTAGCGCCGTGCGCTCTTCGGACAAAGTATCCAGCACCGGTTTCAGGCGACGGATATGTTCTTCGCTCAGGCTGAACAGCGGCCATAATCCTTCACAACGCAGCAGGCGCGGCTGCGCCATCAGTGCCTCCAGCAGATGTACACTGCGGATGTTCTCATTGTCATCTTGTAGTGATGCAACCAGCCAGCCCGCTTTCATCAGCATTTGCAGATCCGGAGAAAGTTGCGGGCGGGAATGTACAGAGCGTGGCAGCGCATCAAGATGTGCCAACAGGCTTTGCCACAAGGCGTCCATATCCCACTCGTAGCGGCGGGCCAGTACGGTAATGTCACCTTCGCCCAGTTCCAGCAATTTGAGCAGCCAGTGCTCGACAGTGATTTCACTGTGGGCTCGGGTCTGGCAGAGCGTTGCGGCGCCCTCCAGCGCTTTGGCACAATATGGGTTTAAGCGGCGAAGTAATACGGCTGACTGATGTTCCATGCTGAGTTCCTTTTTTGGGTACGCTACCGCCCTTAGCCATTTCCGTTGCAGGAAACCCAGGCCCATAAGGTCGATGTCCGTTTCTGTTTTTGTTTGCTTCATCCTCAGGCAGCGGTTCAGCAAACAAAAACAGCAGACGGTGAACCGTCTGCTGTAAGGTCTTACGCGGTAGTACGTTCGTTCCACGAATCGGAATGAATGATGTTGCCGTCTTTGTAGGTCCAGGTGATTTTTTCGTAACGCAGCTCAATAGCTTCGAGGTGGTTGTGTTTCTCTTTAGCTGGATCTTTTATGTCGTGCATTTTTGGCGCGACTTTCACCAGCTTGACGTTTTCCAGTTTGGTGTTGAAATACTCAACTTCCTGCCCTGCGTCGTTGATGCGATACCATTTGAACTCAGCAGATTTCAGGGTCTGACCGGTGGTCACGGCTTTGTACAGGTAGGGGCTGGAGGAATCGATTTCTTTGGTAAACAGGAACGGGGTGTGAATACGGGTACCTGTCAGTTTGCCGGTATTGTTATCGGTCGGGATATACAGGTTGTGATCCTGTGCAACGACTTCGATGCTGCCTTCGCGATCTCTTACGTCTACGGAACCTTTAATGTCCGCACCGCCATCATCTTTCAGCCACAGATAAACAGGAATTGCCATGGGTAGTTCTCCTTTCAAGGTTAAGCATTCATCAATCATTTGATGAATGTGGGGTTGCTGTTGCCTGACAGGCATCTGCCTGTGGCACCAGACTGATTTCGACACGGCGATTAGCCGCACGGCCTTCCGGGGTGTCGTTTGTTGCAATCGGGCGGGTTGCGCCGTAGCCCTGTACGGCAAAACAACTTTCCGGAATGTCGCCGGTCTCTCGCATCCAGTTGCGTACTGACTCTGCACGCCGGTACGAGAGGAGTTGGTTGGATTTTTCATCCCCTGTAATATCGGTATGACCCGCTACCACGATCAGCCAACCCGGCTTAGCTTTGATTCCAACCAGCGCGTTGATCAACACTTTGGTGGAACCCGTTTTGAGCTCAGATTTACTCACGTCAAATAGCGACAGGGAATCTAACAGGATAGTTTTCGGTCCCTGCACAATTTGCGTAAGTACTTGCGGTGGTGGCGGAGGTGGTGACCAGCTATTAATCGCGGCTTCAAGCGGCGCAATCAGCCGCATACCCTGATATAAACCCACTGACATGCGCATCGGCGCTCCGCTGCGTAACCATTCATCCAGCAAACTGGCGTCAGCACGGAGTTGCTGCTGTGCAACTGTTTTAGGTGATGGAGGAGTGCCACTGAGGCGGTTATACAGGGCAAGGTGATCGCCCACGCTTTGTACCAGACGCTGGTTATTAACAAACGATGCGAGAAGCGCAAACAGGAGGAAAACACCACACAGCAAACCTGCTAACTGCCAGACCTGCATAAGACGAGAGACGCCATGACGGCGTGGCAGATAAGGCAATAACACTTCCGGCAATGGCAGACATTCCTTCACCTCGTGAACGTGAGGTGTGAGTGTGGTAATGCCATCTATATGACCCTGCCACAGATTGTCCGGGCTACCGGTGACGAGGGTAAAACAAGCTCCCCAGACGCAGGGGATCAGGGCAGGGACATCGCCTTGTCGCTGAGTGAGGATGTTGCCTACGTGAGTTTCAAGCCACGGCAACAGGCTCTCCATCCAGAAGACAGCGCTTAACTTTTCCTGACTGTTTCGTGCATCTGATCGCTGGCTCCATTCCACAAGTGATATAACACCGGCACCGGCTTCCTGGACCTGAACATCTTTAAAGTCAGGCGTGATGGTGAACCAGCGTTCAGTTTCAGTGGCGGATGCCGAGGGAGGCGAGAGCCATGTGCTGATCCAAACGGGAGGAACTCCTGCCAGCCAGCTTTTACATTGCACAATAGCCCGGTGCCAGACATGTAGCCTCTGTGTTAAATCATCCTTTTCCTGATGTTGTTCAGGCAAAATGGCAAGCAACACAGAAACCTGAGCAATAAGCGCCGGACGCTCCGCTGCCAGATGTTTCGCCAGTAACGGCAGATCTTCCGGCAATGCGACCGGCAGATACCACCCCTGACGCGTTTCACGGAAGGGGATGGATACGGAGAACAGCGGCATACTGTCGCCACAAACCAGCACCACAGCGCCTTGAAAACCTTCAGGCGGGAGAATGGCATCTGCGATTTTTACTTGAGCAATTTCATCGCGGTTGTACCCGCGCCACTGAAAATAACCCATGGTGAGGCTGATGATCGACACAAGCATGCTTAGTACAATACGGCTGACGATGCCAAGCGGCCAAAAACCCAGAATGAGCCACAGGGACAAACAGGCAGCTAAAGGCAGCAATATTAACTGTGTTAATCCGCGCATCCGTCAGTGGTTCCCTGTCAGTTTAGAAACCATGTGCGTCAGCTGTGTGTTTAATACAAACCAGAGTGCAATCAGTATTACGATGCCCGCGACCCATGAGAACCAGTAGGTTTTGCGCCCTGAACGAAGGCGTAGTGAACGCGAAACGATCGGCGTTTCTTGTGCCGAGGCAAAAGGCGGTACTAACTGATTCAGTTTGCGCACAACGTCTTCCCTGCGCTCATCTCCTTGGTCCCGATAACGGCCAGCGAAGCCGAGCATCAGCGCCCGGTAAAAACAGGTTAGCACCGCGATATCCGGTGCTGGTTCCTGGAGTACCTTACGGATGCGTTCCCAAAACTCTTCCCCTGCATTGAACGTATTGAAATAACGTGCCTGCAACGGGTCTTTAATCCACTTCGTGTGGCCGCTGTCCTTTTTCTGACGATTGAGAATACTTTCATCAAGTAAAGCACACTGGGTATACAGCATATGGTCACAGCTGGTTTCGCTAAAACCGGCAGCTGACAGCTTCTCGTGCGCAGTGTCAATCCATTCACAGGCACGACGATAGAGGGCCTCTCCGTCATTAATTTCCTGCCCGTTACGCAACTGGCTGACCATTAGCCAGCAGGGATAAAATACTTCATCAATGAAAGACGTATTTTTTTTGCTCATGAGCGCAGCACCGCAAACAGTTCGAGTTTAATTTCGCCCAGCGAGCCGGGGGTATAAAAGGCACAGTTGCCTGAGTCCAGCATGGTCCGTGCAGCCGGGCTGTTCAGATCCAGGGCAAAATACTGGTTCTCTAGACGCAGCGGGATAGCCGCCGGGACGTGAGACAGCGCCTTCATTACCACTCCGTTCAGCGCCACATTGACTACGTCAGAAACATCCTCAAAGCTGCCTGCTTTACAAAGCAGGGGGAACTGGGTTTGCAACAGGTGGTTAGGAATGGAGGAGCGTACGGAAAGGTAGAAATCTGCACCGTCTCGCAGACGGGCATCGTGCAAGGAACCTGTCCAGAACTGAGCTTCATGTGTCAGCTCAATCGCGACCATACGGGATGGCAAGCTGGCTTCGAGCAAGGCATCCAGCAGGCTGAATAGCGGAGGGAAAACTTTCTCCGGCACATCATGCTGATACATAGGAATATCTTCAGCTTTATGCTCGAGAGAAAACGTTAGCAGACTGCCCGCCAGCCGCACCAGTTCACGATAGAACAGTTCGGGATGGCGGTCCGGAGACTGATAAAGCTCCATCAGAACCGGTTCCGCGCTGTTAAACGCATTCAGCAACCAGAATAAGGACACATCAGCCACTGCAAAGTCAGCCATCCGTTCATTGCTTTCACGGCGCATTTCCATCAGACGGCGACGGCGGACCTGCAGGCGATGGATCAAATCACCCAGTTCGGTCAACACTGTCGGACTGGAAGATAACGAAAGCATCGGCGGGATGAAATTCGCATCCTGCATCCACTGACCCTGCGCATTACGTACAAGACGTACGACAGGGCAGGTCAGATATGCACTGTTTTCCTGATACGCAAAACGCAGCGTGATCGCATGACGCTGGATCGCCAGTTCTGTCCGTTCATGCCCTGATAATTCTTGCACCGTCACCCATTCCTGCTGCCAGCGACGCGGCCGCTCACTGTCCTGACCATCATCAAGATTGCCGCCGTTGGCAGAAAGCAGCGGTAACGCCAGCACCACCTCTACCTGATCACGATCAGCAATTGCTGACAAATCACACGCAGGGGGGAGATTATCAGCCAGTTCAGTATCCACCAGCGTGCCGTCGGGAAAGCGAACCGCCAGACGAAGGGCATTCAGGCGAGACAGCGCCAACGAGCCAGTGTCGAAAGTCGCTTCAATAACACCCCAGGGATGGGCCAGCGTCATATGCGCAACAGTATCGGCGACAAAAGCTTCCCAGCGGGCTTGTTGCTGGAACTGTTGCGGGGCCAGAAAGGCCCCGTCACTCCATAACGGACGATAAATTTTCATCGTTTCTTCGTTTATGCCTTAGCCTTTGGCATCTGAGAAACCAACGACAGGTTCACGTCCATACCTTCCACCTGGAAGTGCGGTACGGCGTAGAGTTTCACGCGGAAGAAGCCCGGGTTGTCCTCGATATCTTCTACGGTCACTTTGGCATCACGCAGCGGGTGAGAAGCCTGCAGATCGTCGCCCGGATCGGTCATTTCAGTCACCAGCGTGCGGACCCAGGTATTCAGCTCCAGTTCCAGCAGACGGCGGTCTTTGGTGGTACCGATATTTTCGCGTTGAATCAGTTTCAGATAGTGCGCAATGCGGGACAGCAGGAAGATATACGGCAGACGGGCATTGATGCGGCTGTTTGCCGTGGCATCCGCAGTGTCATAGAGCGCCGGTTTTTGTGCCGAATTGGCAGAGAAGAAGCAGGAATAATCGCGGTTTTTATAGTAGGACAGCGGGATAAAGCCCAGATTAGCAAATTCAAACTCGCGGGTTTCCGGGATCATTACTTCAGACGGAATTTTCACCTGATTGCCGGTGCCCAGATCGTACAGGTGGATCGGCAGATCAGTCACTGCACCGCCTGCCTGTGGACCACGGATTTGTACACACCAGCCGTTTTTAATGAAGCTTTTCACCATATTGGCGGCAAACGCGAATGCCGCGTTGGTCCAGAGATATTTCTCATGGTCCGGGCCTTTCACTTCTTCAACATAGTTGAAACTGCGTACCGGTACGGTATCCGGACCATAAGGCAGGCGACCCAGCACGCGCGGCATGGTCAGACCGATATAGCGGGAATCATCGGAATCACGGAAGGATTTCCACTTGATGTATTCCGCCCGGTCAAAATAGTTGCCGATATCTTTAATTGCGGCGACTTCTTCCATGGAATCTTTCAGGAAGAATTTAGGGCCGACTGCGCCCACGAACGGCATATGCGCCGCCGCAGAGACTTTAGAAATATTACGCAGCAATGCGACATCTTGAGCTGACGCGTCAAACTCGTAATTGGAAATCACAGAACCGATAGGCTCGCCGCCCGGAGTGTCATATTCCTGAATGTAGGCATGGCGATACAGGCCGCTCTGAATGATTTCAGGGCAATCTTCGAAATCCTGACGCAGGTCGTCTTTGGAAACGTCCAGCAGTTCAATTTTGACGTTTTGGCGGAAATCGGTACGGTCCACCAGGAATTTCAGCCCACGCCAGCCGGATTCAATCAGCTGGAATTCCGGATGATGCATGACCACGTCTAACTGACGACTGATCTGGCTGTCGAGTTCGGCGATGTGATGGTCGAGCAGGGTTTTGTCCAGGCGTTCAACATTCTGGCCGGACAGCTTGAGGCGTTCCAAAAATACCTGTACAGCGGCTGTGACACGCTGATCGGCGGTAACATCGGCCAGTGCAGACGTGTCCTGAAAATCGTTCAGGTCACCCAGTGACGACACAGGCGTCAGGTTAATTTTGTCAAACAGGGAAGCGTATACAGTGCCCGCTTCAGGGCGATCCAGAACGGTTGTCTGGCTGGAAGAAGAATTTTCAGTATTGACTGACATAAGCATTATCTCGCATTAATCCATTAAGTGGAGGCAATTACGCCTTTGGTGCCAGGGCATTCAGCTCACTGCGCAGCTCGTTGCTCAGCGCAGGATATTAACAAACGATGCGAGAAGCGCAAACAGGAGGAAAACACCACACAGCAAACCTGCTAACTGCCAGACCTGCATAAGACGAGAGACGCCATGACGGCGTGGCAGATAAGGCAATAACACTTC
>NZ_JAFMOS010000491.1 GCF_019049755.1 Rahnella perminowiae | reverse complement strand
ATCGCAGTCCTGCGGTATATCAAAATCGTTCATTTCCTCACCCAAAATCTATTAAGTAGGAAGCCTGTTATGGTATAAAAAATCATCCCTATGATTTGCGAGAAAAAAGTGTAATCCGGGAAGAAGAATAATATGCATGTAATTGGAACAAGGTTAACAAGATAAGCAATTCCGCAAGTCACCAGAAATTTTATCAATCTGCTGAAGCTTGGGGTCGAATTAAATGTAAAGAGCGTATTTAGGATAAAACTGAATATTATACCAACTACGTAGCCAATAGCATTGGCCAAATAAATGTTCACATTGGCATACATCAGGGAAAATATAACGATACCTGTTAACCCTGTATTGAAAAGCCCAACAACCATATATTTAGCGAGTAATTTATTTGTGGACACTCTAACCTGCTTAAAACACGTACCGTAAGTTGATAGGTAATGGTAGTTAAAAATGTTAACTTAACAAGCGTTAACATAATTAATGTGATTATGTTATGGCTACCTAGGTGTGTCAGACTGGATTTTACTCAACACTACAGCAACCTGTCGCCAAGAGACCTCTCAATGTCCTCATACTTCACAGGCAAACCGAGGCTTCCGGCATTGCTGTATCTGTACTCTTATCCGTGTCGCTCAATTACAGTATTTGGTGAAAATTACGTCAACAAATTGATAGTGCTGCAATACATATATTTTCAACGAGATATAACGATCTATGGAATTTACTCTGTCACTCAAAAATATTGACTTGTTATTGTTAATAAATTTTCTTAATTTTGCGACCAGACTTAGAAGATAAGCACAAACCCCGTCTGATAAGCAGTAAATGCACCGAAGGATATTGTCACTGAGAAGAGAGTATTTTCCTTCCGAAGCTTCCTTTAACCCCATTCCAAAATACTGGCACAATCCAGGGCCGGTTGTTAAATAAATCCCGGCGGTCCGCTTTTCCGTCTCACCGTACCCAATCCCTGATAAAAACCAGGGTGATCCCCTCTGGTAACTCGGCTAAACTAGCGCCTTCTTTGTATTTATGCCTTACGGCAGGCTCAACGTGCGTCTCGACAAGAAAATTTCTCAGCTGGATAACATCATTTACCGTAATTACAGAGTCACTCACGCCCTGCGTATTGCGGTGGCGTTTATTCTGACATTCCTGATTGTCCGGCTGACAAAAATCCCTGAAGGCACCTGGCCGCTGATCACAATGGTGGTGGTGATGGGGCCGATTTCCTTTTGGGGGAATGTGGTTCAGCGGGTGCTGGAGCGCATCACCGGCACTGTATTCGGTTCACTCTCAGGGTTGATAGCCTTATGGCTTGAACTCTATTCCTTTCCGCTGATGTTGATGTGGTGCGGGATTGTGATGTTCGTCAGCGGTTATCTGACTCTCGGCAAGCGTCCGTATATGGCGCTGCTGATTGGGATTACGCTGGCGGTCGTGTGTGGCGCGGGACCTGGCGATATGAATACTGCACTGTGGCGTTCCGGTGATGTGATTTTCGGCTCCCTGCTGGCACTGCTTTTCGCCAGTATTTACCCCCAGCGCGCGTTTATTCACTGGCGCATGCAGATGGCCGATTACCTGATGTCGCTGAATAAACTTTACAGCGCCTGGCTGTCGCCGAACATGCTTGAACGCCCGCAGTTGCACGGTAAAATGAAAACCACGATGGGGCAGATGGTCAAAATGCGTTCTCTGTTTGCTCCCGCCAGTAAGGAATCGCATATTCCGCGTGAAGTGTTTGACGCTATCCAGACTCTGAGCCGTAATCTGTTGTGTACTCTTGAACTGCTGGCCGATGCCTACTGGAGTTCGCGCGAAAGCCATTTCCTGATGCTTAATGCCCGCACGCTGCGCAGCGCGCAACGGCTGATGCTCGATACGCTGGAAAAACTCAGTCTGATGCTGATGAACGGCACCAAAGGTGATGAACTGACGATCAATCATCAGCTGAATGAATCTGCAGAAGAACTGAAAGCGCTGATGGCGGAAATGAATGCCGCACACCATCTGGAAGCGCAGGTGTACGGCTATGTGTGGCTGAGTTCGCAGGTCGCGGAACAACTGCGGGCGATGGGAGACCTGATCACCATGACGATGCAAAAAGAAGACGCTCAAATAAGCAGCGTTAAAACGCCAAAAGCATGAAGGGATTTTTGTCTGCGGTCTAAAACGGGTAAGATGGTCTTATTGGACGATTATCTGAGCGCACCGCCCGATCTTTGCTAGTCTTCCTGCTAACTGCCGGTAAGGCAGACCAAGCGGTTGCGACAAGTCAGTCACTGAATCTGTGTAACTTAATCGAAGGTGTTAAAATGGACAATATCAACAAGCCGAGTTTCCAGGACGTTCTGGAGTTTGTGCGCATTTTCCGTCGTAAAAACAAATTACAACGTGAAATTGCTGACAACGAAAAGAAAATCCGTGACAACCAGAAACGCGTTCTGCTGCTCGATAACCTGAGTGATTACATCAAACCAGGCATGAGCATCGACGAAATTCAGGCGATCATTGCCAGCATGCGCGGCGACTATGAAGATCGCGTTGATGACTACATCATCCGCAATGCAGACCTGTCGAAAGAACGTCGTGAAATGTCCAAGAAACTGAAAGCAATGGGCGAAATCAAAGCCAACGAAACCAAGTAATTTCGTCGCCGCTGAAAGCAAAAACCGGGTGGATACCCGGTTTTTTTACGTTTGCACTAATCCAGCACACGCAGCGGCTTACCCGCCAGAAATGACCGGATATTCTCGACCGCTTCGGTGAAGTACACCTGATAATTACTGTCGGCGACATAACCCAGATGGGGTGTCGCCAGCACGTTCGGTTGCGTTCTGAAAGGATGATCGGCCGGCAATGGCTCGGCATCAAAGACATCAAGTCCGGCACCGGCTAACTGACTGTTTTGCAGCGCGCTGAGCAGGGCGGGTTGATCGACAATGGCAGCGCGCGACGTATTGATCAGCAGGGCAGAGGGTTTCATCTGTGCCAGTTCTTTCGCACCCAGTAAGCCGCGTGTGCGCTCGCCGAGCACCAGATGAATGGAAACCACGTCGCTGGTTTGCAGTAACGCTTCTTTTGATGTGCAGAATTTTACGCCATGTGCTGCGGCGTGTTCTGCGGTCAGATTATGACTCCACGCGCACACCTCCATGCCAAAGGCCTGCGCGATATGGGCCACCTTCTGGCCAATTTTCCCCAGCCCCAGCAGACCAAGCTGTTTACCGCTCAGGCCGACGCCCAGCGTGCTTTGCCACGGGCCGTTGTGACGTAGCGCATTATTTTCCGTGACCAGATGCCGTGCCAGCCCGAGGATCAGGGCCCACGTCAGCTCAACCGGCGCGGCCTGTCCGCTGCCGGTGCCACAGACCGTCACGCCATGTTTTTTCGCAGCGACAAGATCAACCGACGCATTACGCATGCCGGAAGTGATCAGCAGTTTCAGATTGGGCAGGCGGGCAAACAGTGCAGCGGTGAATGGCGTACGTTCACGCATAATCACCACAATGTCGGCATCTTTCAGCGTTTCAGCGAGGGCATTTTCGTCGGCAATATGTTCTGTCAGCGCACGGCATTCCACCTGTGGTGCAAGTGACTGCCAGTCAGCCAGCGACAGGGAAACATTCTGGTAATCATCAAGAATCCGGCAGTGAAGTGGCATGGAAATCTCTCATATGAAAATCATGATAAAGAGATATAACACTGAAACAGCCGGGAGGTGAAGTCTCCCGGCAACGCGGCCTGAAAAGATTAATTAATGCAGATGAGAAAGGCTGGGCGCGCTGATGCGCAGGCCGTCTTCGCTGAACACCATACAACGTTTGGCATCAAACCAGGTGGTCAGGCTCTGATAAGGGTTGAAAGCCATGTCGCCCGGCAGCAGCATTTTAAAGCCATCAATGCCATAACACTGACCAAACAGATACGTGCTGTTGCCCAGCCGTTCTACCACTTCGCAGTTAAATTCCAGCACGTTTTCGGTTTCCTGCGACAGCAAATGTTCAGGGCGGATCCCAAGCGTGACTTTATCACCCGCCGACAGTTCAGAGGTGCTCAGTGCCAGTGTCAGGGTCTTCTCCGGCGTCAGGCGTACTTCGAGCTGTTCCGGCTGCCAGCGGATCACTTCAGCAGGCAGGAAATTCATTTTGGGTGATCCGATAAACCCCGCGACAAACTGATTCACCGGATTGTAGTAAAGATCCATCGGTGCGCCCATCTGCTCGACTTTGCCGTAATTCATCACCACGATTTTATCGGCCAGTGTCATGGCTTCAGTCTGATCGTGTGTCACATACACCATGGTGGTTTTCAGTTCCTGGTGCAGCTTGGAAATGTGTAACCGCATATCCACACGCAGCTCTGCATCAAGGTTAGACAGGGGCTCATCGAACATAAATACCTGCGGATTACGCACAATCGCACGTCCGATGGCGGTTCGCTGGCGCTGTCCGCCGGAAAGCTGTTTCGGTTTTCTGTCCAGCAGATGAGAAAGCTGCAACGTTTTGGCGACCATCTCCACCTGATGACGAATTTCTTCTTTCGGCACGCCGTTGACTTTCAGCCCGTAACCCATGTTTTCTGCAATGGTCATGTGCGGATACAGCGCGTAAGACTGAAACACCATCGCCACACCACGCCGGGAAGGATCGACGTCATTCACCCGCTGCTCGCCGATGTAAACGTCTCCTTCCGTAATCTCTTCCAGCCCGGCAATCATGCGCAGCAGGGTGGACTTACCGCATCCTGATGGCCCGACGAAAACGGTGAATTCGCCGTCTTCAATATCAATATTGATGCCATGTAATGTCACTGTTTTATCAAAACGCTTGACCACATTTTTAAGTCTGATGCTGGACATGTGAGACCTCATAAAGAATTCATACCGCTGATGTTTCGGACTATAACCACCTTGTGTAAGCGTTTGCACAAGCGGGTTCGAATTTTGGAGAGAATATCACACAATGCGCATCTTTTTGTAGTGATTTATAGCTTGTAAGTTTAACGTATAACATAGTTTTTAAGGCGACATTAATCAGTATTAAATCAGCTTTTATGGGGTTTGGTACAAGGATTTTAGATTGAGTGTCGTTATAAGCCCTACAAAAATGTTATACCTTCACATCCAGGAGCAACAATGAAAATTACACACCTTACTGCCTTGGTACTGATGTCGTTAAGTCTGAGCAGCCAGGCCGTCCGGGCAGCCGGGGGGCAACTGCTTATCTGGGAGGATATTAAGAAATCTTCCGGTATTTCCGACGCGGTGAAAGATTTTGAAAAAGAGAACAATGTCAAAGTCGTTGTGCAGGAAACGCCTTATGCACAACAAACGGAGAAATTACGTCTGGATGGTCCGGCAGGCATCGGCCCTGACGTCGTCGTGATCCCTAATGATCAGCTGGGCACGGCCGTGGTACAGGGGTTACTGGCACCGCTGAATCTCGACAAAACGTTTCTTGCCAGCTTCACACCGCCGGCGTTAAACGCCTTCCAGCTTAAAGGACAAACCTACGGTGTGCCGAAAGCAGTCGAAACGCTGGTGCTGATTTACAACAAAGATTTACTGCCGCAGGCACCGGCGACCCTCGACGAATATTACACCTTCTCCAAAGCCGAAAGGGCGAAAGGCAAATACGGCCTGTTAGCCAAGTTTGACGAAGTGTATTACGCCTATGGCGCGATGGCTTCCATGGGGGGCTACATTTTCGGTAAAGATGCGAAGGGTGAAATCAACGTTGAAGATATCGGCCTGAACAAACCGGGCAGCATTGAAGCCATTACTTATCTGAAGAAATTCTATGCCGACGGGTTATTCCCGGCAGGGATTGTCGGTGATAACGGGCTGAACGCTATCGACTCGCTGTTTACTGAGAAGAAAGCGGCTGCGGTGATCACCGGCCCGTGGGCCTTCCAGCCATATGAAGCGGCGGGAATTCACTATGGCGTTAAAGCGTTACCGCTGCTGCCAAACGGCAAACCGATGAGTTCATTCCTCGGCGTGAAAGGTTATGCGGTTTCAACTTACAGCAAGCAAAAACCGCTGGCGGAAAAATTCATCACCTTCATCAACCAGCCGAAGTACGCCAAAGTGCGCTACGAAGTGACCAAGGAAATCCCTGCTCTGACGGCGCTGGTTAACGATCCGATGATTAAAAACGATGAAAAAGCCAACGCGGTGGCAGAGCAGTCTACCCGCGCGACGGCCATGCCGGGTGTACCGGAAATGCAGGAAGTGTGGGGCCCGGCGAATAACGGTATTCAGCTGGGTGTGACCGGCAAACAACCGGTTGATGCCGCGCTCAACGATGCGGTGAAAAATATTCAGATGCAAATCGAAGCGGCGAAAGCCAGCAACGAGTAACCGGTAACGCTTGCTGAAACCCCGTATGTCTGACAGGAGGGAGTGATTTCACTCCCTCACCAGTGAAAGGAACATCTTTGTGTCTATGCGTCTTCATGAGGAAAACCCGGCGCCACTTTCCGCCAGCCACCATGCACCGGTGGCGCTGGCGGTGGCGCTGATCCCCGGTTTTGGGCAGTTTTATAACCGGCAATGGGCCAAGGGAATACTGTTTTTTATCATTCTTATTTGTTTCGCCGGCGTGTTCTATGATTTCCTGCGTCAGGGATTATGGGGTTTATATACGCTGGGTGAAGAAGTACCGCGTGATAATTCGATATTTCTGCTCGCCAAAGGCATTATCAGTCTGCTGATTGGCGCATTCGGTGCGGCTTTTTATTACTGGAGCCTGCGCGATGCATGGGCAAACGGTAAACGCCGTGACCAGGGCATGGAATTACCCAGCGTGCGTAAGCAATATCATTTGCTGCTGCGTGAAGGTTTTCCCTATCTAATGATCACACCGGGTTTTATTTTACTGGTGTTTGTGGTGGTTTTTCCAATTATATTCGGCTTCTCAATCGCGTTTACTAATTACAATTTATATCACACGCCACCGGCGAAATTAGTCGACTGGGTGGGGTTCAAAAACTTTATTAATATTTTCACGCTCAATATCTGGCGCTCCACATTGCTGGATGTATTGCAATGGACGGTGGTCTGGACGGTGCTGGCGACCACGCTGCAATGTACGGTGGGTGTCATGCTGGCGATTCTGGTGAATCAGAAAGATTTGCGCTTCAAGGCGCTGATCCGCACCGTGCTGATATTGCCGTGGGCGGTGCCGGGTTTCGTTACCATTCTGGTATTTGCGGGTATGTTCAATGATTCATTTGGCGTCATTAATAACGGCATTCTGGCGGCCTTAGGTATTGAGCCTAAAGCCTGGCTGACCGATCCGTTCTGGACCAAAACAGCGCTGATCATGATGCAGACCTGGCTGGGCTTCCCGTTTGTGTTTGCCATGACTACCGGCGTATTGCAGGCTATCCCGAACGATTTATATGAAGCCGCGACGATGGATGGTGCCAGTACCTGGAAGAAACTCAAAACCATTACGTTGCCGCTGGTCTTATATTCCATTGCGCCAATTATTATTACGCAATACACCTTCAATTTTAATAATTTCAATATCATCTATCTGTTTAATAACGGTGGCCCGGCGGTGGCCGGTTCGAATGCGGGCGGAACGGATATTCTGGTGTCGTGGATATATAAACTCACCATGTCATCTTCGCAATATGCTATTGCGGCGACCATTACAATTCTGCTATCGATATTTGTAGTCGGTATTGCGTTGTGGCAATTCCGGTCAACGAATTCATTTAAACAAGATGATATGGCGTAACCGGGAGAAGGAATATGAGTAAACACACCAGTATTAAAAGAAACCGGTTTATCCGCCTTGCGCTGAGTTATTTACTGTTGCTGATGGTGGGGGTAATTATTATTTATCCGCTTATCTGGACAGTCGGTGCGTCACTCAATGCCGGTAACAGCCTGCTCAGTACGTCGATTATTCCGGAGAATGTCTCGTTCCAGCATTACAAAGACTTATTTAACGGTGAAGTGAATTATGTCGGCTGGTACTGGAACTCGATGAAAATCAGTTTCCTGACCATGATCCTGACCCTGATTTGCGTGAGTTTTACCGCTTATTCCTTCTCGCGCTTTCGTTTTAAAGGCCGGAAAGACGGGCTGATGCTGTTCCTTTTATTGCAGATGATCCCGCAGTTTTCGGCGCTGATCGCCATTTTCGTGCTGGCGCAATTACTGGGGCTTATCAACAGCCATCTGGCGCTGGTACTGATTTACGTCGGCGGCATGATCCCAATGAACACCTATCTGATGAAAGGCTATCTCGATGCCATTCCGAAAGATCTGGATGAATCAGCGCGGATGGACGGCGCCGGTAATTTCCGCATTTTCATCGAAATCATCATGCCGCTGTCGAAGCCGATCCTGGCGGTGATAGCGCTGTTTTCCTTCACCGGCCCGCTGGGGGATTTCATTCTTTCGAGCACCATTTTGCGTACACCGGATAAGTACACCTTGCCGATTGGCCTGTACAACCTGGTGGCGCAAAAAATGGGGGCTAATTACACCATGTACGCCGCAGGGGCGGTACTGATCGCCGTACCGGTCGCCATTTTCTATCTCGCCTTACAAAAATACTTCGTTTCCGGCCTGACGGCTGGCAGTACAAAAGGATAATCCGATGTCTTTATTTTCTAAGAAGATTTTCAATAAAAGCGCAATGGCCTGCGTACTGCTGGCCATGTCGTTCTCCGGTGTGGCACAGGATGTGGTGATCAAAAAAGTCGCTAACGTGCCCGCAGATTTCATCAAGGGTGCTGATATCTCGACGCTGATAGATGTGGAGAAACACGGCGGCAAGTTCTTTGACCAGAACCACAAACAGACCGATGCGATGGTGATCCTCAGGCAGAACGGTTTTAACTACGTCCGTTTACGCTTATGGGTGGATCCGAAAGATGCACAGGGCCATCCGTACGGCGGCGGAAATAACGATCTGGCCACCACGCTGGAACTGGCGAAACGCGCTAAAGCCCTGGGTTTTAAAATCCTGCTTGATTTTCATTACAGCGATTTCTGGACCGATCCCGGCAAACAGTTCAAGCCAAAAAGCTGGGAGAAAATGGATTATCCGCAGTTGAAAACTGCCATTCATGATTATAGCCGTGACGTGATCGCCAAATTCCGCGCACAGGGCACCGTGCCGGATATGGTGCAGGTCGGTAACGAAATGAACGGCGGCATTTTGTGGCCGGAAGGCAAAAGCTGGGGCGCGGGCGGCGGCGAGTTTGACCGTCTGGCCGGGTTGCTGAATGCGGCGATTACCGGTGTCCGCGCGGACGAAAAAAATCCGTCAGATATCAAAATCATGTTGCATCTGGCTGAAGGCACCAAGAACGATACCTTCCGCTGGTGGTTCGATGAAATCAACCGTCGCAACGTGCCTTATGACGTGATTGGCCTGTCTTTTTATACTTACTGGAATGGCCCGATTTCAGCGTTGCAGACCAATATGGATGACATCAGCAAACGCTACAACAAAGACGTGATCGTCGTGGAAGTGGCTTACGGCTATACCACCAAAAACTGTGATGCAGCTGAAAACAGTTTCACGGAAAAAGAAGCCAAAGACGGCGGCTATCCGGGCACGGTGCAGGGCCAGGCCGATTTCCTCAGCGATCTGATCAAAAGCCTGGTGGCCGTGCCGGATCATCGCGGCAAGGGCCTTTTCTACTGGGAACCGACCTGGATCGCTGTTGACGGCGCCGGCTGGGCGACACCTGCCGGTATGACCTACATCAATGATCACTGGAAAGAGGGCAACGCCCGCGAAAATCAGGCGTTGTTCAGCTGTGACGGCCAGGTTCTTCCTTCCATCAAAGTCTTCAATTAATCCCTTTTTCCCCGGCCGGATTGGCCGGGGTGTGAATATTTCTTAAAGTTCCTAAGGACCCAAGCATGACGAAATTTCCTCCTCTGAGCAGTAAGATTTCCGGCCTGTTACATGGCGCGGATTACAATCCGGAACAGTGGCTGGAGAGCCCCGATGTCCTGATTCGTGATGTCGAAATGATGAAAGAGGCGTGCTGTAATGTCATGTCCGTCGGAATTTTCAGCTGGTCAGCGCTGGAACCCGAAGAAGGCCATTTCACGTTTGGCTGGATGGATCAGGTGCTGGATCGTTTGCACGAAAACGGCATTTCGGTATTTCTCGCCACCCCAAGCGGGGCGCGTCCTGCGTGGATGTCGCAAAAGTACCCGGAAGTCCTGCGCGTGGGGCGCGACCGTGTAAAAGCGCTGCATGGCGGACGTCATAATCACTGCATGAGTTCGCCGGTGTATGCCGAAAAAGTTCAGGTGATGAACAGCGCGCTGGCGAAGCGCTACGCACATCATCCGGCCGTTATCGGCTGGCATATTTCCAACGAATACGGTGGCGAGTGCCATTGTGATTTTTGCCAGACCCGTTTCCGCGACTGGCTGAAAGCCCGTTATGTCACACTGGATGCGCTGAATAAGGCCTGGTGGAGCACTTTCTGGAGCCACACTTATACCGACTGGGCGCAGATTGAATCACCATCACCACAGGGCGAAAGTGGCGTTCATGGGCTGAATCTCGACTGGCGTCGTTTTAATACCGATCAGGTGGCCCGTTTTTACAGTGAGGAAATCCGTCCGCTGAAAGCGGAGAACCCGGCGTTACCGGCGACCACCAATTTCATGGAATATTTCTACGATTACGATTACTGGAAACTGGCCAGTGTGCTGGATTTTATCTCGTGGGACAGTTATCCGATGTGGCACACCCGCAAAGACGATATTGGTCTGGCGGCGTATACCGCGATGTATCACGACCTGATGCGTACCCTGAAACAGGGCAAACCCTTTGTGCTGATGGAATCGACGCCGAGTTTCACCAACTGGCAGCCGGTTAGCAAACTGAAAAAGCCGGGGATGCACATTTTGTCCTCCCTGCAGGCAGTCGCGCACGGTTCGGATTCGGTGCAGTATTTCCAGTGGCGTAAAAGCCGTGGTTCTTCGGAGAAATTCCACGGCGCGGTGGTTGATCACGTCGGGCATATTGATACCCGCGTCGGACGCGAAGTGTCTGAACTGGGCAGGATTTTATCCGCACTGGCGCCGGTGGCAGGCAGCCGCGTAGAAGCCAGAGTGGCGATTATCTTCGACTGGGAAAGCCGCTGGGCGATGGACGATTCCCTCGGGCCGCGTAATGAAGGGCTGGAGTATGAAAATACCGTCGCCGGACATTACCGCGCACTGTGGTCGCAGGGCATTGCGGTCGATGTGATCAACGCCGACTGCGATTTAACCGGTTACGACCTGGTGATTGCGCCGATGCTGTATATGGTGCGGGCAGGCGTCGGTGAGCGGATCACCGCGTTCGTGCAGGCCGGTGGCCGGTTTGTCGCAACTTACTGGAGTGGTATCGTTAACGAAACAGATTTGTGTTTCCTCAGCGGGTTCCCGGGGCCGTTGCGTCCGGTGCTGGGGATCTGGGCGGAAGAAATCGACAGCCTGACTGATGACCAGCACAACAGTGTCAGCGGTACCGAAGGCAACGCGCTGGGCTTAAACGGTCCGTATCGTGCCAGCAAATTGTGTGAAGTGATTCATCTTGAAGGCGCGGCAGCACTGGCAACGTATGGCGAGGATTTCTACGCGGGAACCCCGGCGGTGACCGTGAATCTGTTTGGCAAAGGCCAGGCCTATTACCTGGCTTCGCGCAACGATCAGCAATTCCATGCTGATTTTTATACCGCGCTGGCAAAAGAAATACAGTTGCCGCGGGCGATAGAAACGGATTTACCGGAGGGTGTCACCGCAGCACGTCGCACAGACGGCGAAAATGAATTTATCTTCCTGCAAAACTACGCCGCAGACAGTCAGACGGTGACGTTGCCGGATGATTACCGCGACATGGTGCATGGCGGTGTATTACCCCGCAAACTGACGCTGCCGGCATTCGGTTGTCAGATCCTGTCGCGCCGTTTATCTGCCATTTCTTAAACTCTTATTTTTAACAACCACGTGCAATCAGGTTTTTCCGGTTGCACGTTTTTTTTCATTCCTGAAAGAGAGTGTTCATCATGGTAAATATTAAAGACTTTATGCATGTATTCTCTGCGAAGAATAAAAGCCCTGAAAATGAGATCCCGCCACCGACTGATGTGGCGTTATTAATTGATGCACTCGGCGGGCGCGATAATATTATTAACGTTGATGCCTGCATTACCCGTTTGCGGGTGACGGTAAAAGAACTCAGGCGGGTGAACTCCGGCGCTATCCAGCAGACCGGCGCGATTGGCGTGGTAATCATCGGTCAGGAAGTGCATGCCATATTTGGTAAGCAGTCCGACAGCCTGAAGAAATTAATGACTGAGAAGTTTGGTTTAAAAAGTAATTAATCTCTCTTACGTAAATGCCCTAAAAATAAAGGCAGCCCGACACAAGGCTGCCT
>NZ_JAFMOS010000492.1 GCF_019049755.1 Rahnella perminowiae | reverse complement strand
ACTATACCTTTAACAAATTAGAATGAAAATCTGTCCGTTTTTTAGAAAAATAGAAAATTCATATAAATTTCCGATCATTCATACAGATACACCAGCATTTAAGATTACTAAATAGTACATTCAGCGTTCGAAAAGTTGTTTACCCGATAACGAGGAATAATACGCGTCAGCGATAAGTGATAGCGATTCTTAAACACTCTCCGCCTTTGCGCTGAACCTGAATCTGAACCTGGCGCAGGTTAACGTGGTATTGATTATTAACTGATATTTTATCTGGCCTTCTGAAAGGCTGGCAGAATGCCTTTCTTAAAAGAAGAAAGGGGCATCGCAACGGGTGTAACGAGGAAGGTTTGATCATGTCCCTGTACTGGAGGCAAAGAATAGTTGCCTTCAGTACAGGGGAAAAATGCTCATCTGAGATAAGTAAAACCACCGGGAAACGCCTGCGGCGTTGCATCAGCAGGCCCTAAGGTGGTATTAAAACGGTCTGTTTGATTACCTGTTATTGAAACTGAGTGAGTAACATGACGACCTCCCTTCCTGTCAGCGTGCGGGTGCGACCGATACGCCATGAAGATAATGCAGCCATCGCCAACGTGATCCGCCACGTTTCTGCCGAATTTGGCCTGACCGCCGATAAAGGCTATACCGTCGCGGATCCGAATCTGGATCATTTGTTTGAAACCTACAGTCAGCCGCGCTGCGCCTACTGGGTCGTAGAACTTGACGGGGTGGTTGCGGGCGGCGGCGGCGTCGCGCCATTATCCGGTGCAGAGAGTGATCTGTGTGAATTGCAGAAGATGTATTTTATGCCGGCACTGCGCGGTCAGGGGCTGGCAAAACGACTGGCCTTACAGGCTATTGAACATGCGCGCCAGCAGGGTTTTGCCCGCTGCTATCTGGAAACCACCGCCAGTCTGACCCAGGCCATTGCACTGTATGAGCGTCTGGGTTTTCACCACATTGATTGCGCACTTGGCAATACCGGCCATGTTGATTGTGAAGTGACGATGTTAAAATATCTCTGACACCGTGTTCATCCTTTATCCGCTCTTTGCAAACAGGCATCTGAATGTTCACACATAAAGCCATTTCCGCGTTAAATGAACTGGAGCTGACGGTCTACAACTACATCGTCAAAAACGGCGATAAGGCGATGTACATGACCATTCGTGAACTGGCAGATGCCGCAGGCGTCTCGACCACGACCGTTTTGCGTTTCTGCAAGAAAATGGACTGCGAGGGGTATTCTGAATTCCGCATCCGCTTTAAGCTGTTTTTAGAACATGAAGAAAAGCCACCGGTATCATTTGGTATCAGTGAGATCATCAGTTATTTCAAAAGCATTAATAACAGTGAGTTTGATGAATTATTAGAAAACGCAGCCCGCCAGATTGCCAATGCGCAACGTATTATATTTGTGGGCGTGGGAACATCAGGTTCATTAGGCAAGTATAGCGCACGCTTTTTCTCTAATGTCGGAAAATTCAGTACCTTTATTGACGACCCTTATTTCCCGATCAACAGCGATATGTATAAAGATGCCATCGCCATTATTCTTTCTGTCTCGGGTGAAACGGAAGAAGTGCTGCGTTTCGCTACGCAGTTCAGCCAGCATAATTGCCAGATCATCAGCCTGACTAACAGCGAGAATTCAACACTGGCGCGGATGGCAGACCTCAACATCTCTTACCACATGCCACAAATAGTCCTCGAAGGGCAATATAATATTACCACGCAGATCCCGGTACTTTATATTATCGAGACTATCGGAAAGAAATTACCTTTAATAAAACGTGACTCAGCGCAATGAAAAAACAGGGTGTTTTAAAGAAGTAACAAATCACCCGATTCGATTTTTGTTATATCGTGACAATATACTTTCTTTTGCTACACTCCTGCCAACGAGTAAAAAAACAAAAAAGCTCACCTCTGTATACCCGCAGGAGAATAATAAATAATGGCTATTGATTACGCTCAGACAGCTCAGGAGATCGTTAAATATATTGGCGGCGATAATAATGTGATTAGTATCACACATTGCGCCACACGTTTACGCTTTGTTCTGAAAGATAATAAAGCGGTCGATAAAGAAGAATTAAAACGTGTGAAAGGCGTTATCACCGTTATCGAAGCCGGCGGACAAATGCAGGTGGTGATCGGCAACCACGTGAGCGATGCTTACAAACAGGTGCTGAAACTGATCCGGATTGATGAAAACGCGCCGGTTTCAGCGCCAAATGTCGGTATTGTCAGCCGTGTCATGGACGTTATTTCCAGCATCTTTACGCCTTTCCTTTATCAGCTTGCCGCCTGCGGTATCTTACAGGGGATTATCTCCTTCCTGGCCGCCGTCGGGATTATGGACGCCAGCAGCGGCACTTACCGTATCCTGAATTTTGTCTCCTGGACGGCCTTTACCTTCCTGCCGGTGATGATTGCATTCACCGCCGCGAAAAAATTCAACGTCAACCCTTTCACCGCCGTCATTACCGCCTGTGCACTGATCAGCCCCGATTACATGAATATGCTGACGGCGTTCAAAATCACGTCGGTCAACTCCGCTGACCCGGCCATGCAACAACTGATGCGCGAAGCAGTCAGTAATCCTGATATCGCCAACATTTTACAGAATGTTGTCGGCATTCCGGTTTCGGCACCCACTCTGGATTTCCTGGGGATTCCGGTGAAATACCTGAGCTATACCGCGTCCGTTATCCCGATCATTCTGATGGTCTGGGCGATGTCTTATATCGAGCATTTCTTTAATAAATTCCTGCCGGTGGTGATCCGTAACCTGTTCACGCCAATGTTCTGTATCGCGATTATGGTGCCCATGACGCTGCTGGTGTTCGGGCCGGTGGGTAATCTGATTGGTGGTGCTATTGGCGGCGTTTACAACACGCTCTATCACCTCAGCCCGACGATTGCCGGTTTTGTGGTGGGAGCTTTCTGGCAGCCACTGGTCACCCTGGGGGTTCACTGGGGCATTACACCCGTCACCGTCGGCAACTACGCCACGCTGGGTTATGACACCTTTACCGGTCTGCAGGCGTCTGCCGTCTTCGCCATGACCGGCAGCATGTTTGGCGTATACCTGAAAACCCGCAGTCGCGAAATGAAAGGTATCTCACTGTCTGCTGGCGTCACCGGTCTGTTCGGTATCACGGAACCGGCAATTTACGGTGTGGCGCTGCGCCTGAAAAAACCGTTCCTGTGCAGTTGCGTAGCAGGTGGTATCGGCGGCGCGATTGCCGGTTCCTTTAATGCGGTGTCGTGGAGCTATTGCCTGCCGGGTATCGCCGTACTGCCGGTGTTCTTCAAAGAAGGCCATATGCCGCAGTTCCTCGGTTTCCTGTTGTCGATTACCGTCGCGTTTGTCCTCGGCGCGCTGTTCACCTGGCTGGTCGGCTTCAAAGATGAGCCGGATGTCGCCGCAACCCAAAAACCGCAGGCAGAAACACCACGCGCCACCCAGGCTGAAATGAATTAAGTCACAGATTACGTTCTACAGGGCAGAAGCACTCTGCCCTCACCAGGTATCGAGGAGAATCAAATGAGCCATCAGTTACAAAAGGATTTCTTATGGGGCGGCGCGGTTGCGGCGCATCAGGTTGAAGGCGGCTGGAACAAAGGCGGTAAAGGCATCAGTATCTGCGATGTGCTTTCCGGCGGCGCACACGGCGTTGACCGCGTGATGACCGACGGCGTGCTTGAAGGTTACAGCTATCCAAACCATGAAGCCGTCGATTTCTACTCGCATTACAAAGAAGACATCGCTTTATTCGCTGAAATGGGTTTCAAATGCTTCCGCACTTCGATTGCCTGGACGCGTATATTTCCGAACGGTGACGAATTACAGCCAAACGAAGCCGGACTGCAATTCTATGATGATATGTTCGATGAGTTGCTCAAATACAATATCGAGCCGGTCATCACCCTTTCCCACTTCGAAATGCCGTGGCATCTGGTGAAAGAATACGGCGGATGGAAAAACCGTCAGGTGGTGGATTTCTTTGTACGCTTCAGCCAGGTGGTGATGGAACGCTACAAAGGCAAAGTGAAATACTGGATGACGTTCAACGAGATCAATAACCAGCGTAACTGGAAATATCCGCTGTTCGGTTATTGCTGCTCCGGTGTGGTATTCACCGAACAGGAAAATCCGGAAGAAACGATGTATCAGGTGCTGCATCATCAGTTTGTGGCCAGCGCCAAAGTGGTCAAACTCGGCCATGACATCAATCCGGATTTCCAGATTGGCTGTATGATCGCCATGGTGCCGTTGTATCCGTTTTCCTGCCACCCGGACGATGTGATGTATGCCGTCGAAGCGATGCACGAACGCTTCCTGTTCAGCGACGTTCATATGCGCGGTTATTACCCGGCCTATACGCTGAAAGAATGGGAACGACGCGGCTTTAACATCAACATGGAAGACGGCGATTTACAGGCGCTGCGCGACGGCTGCGCAGATTATATCGGCCTGAGCTATTACATGAGTAACGCCATATCGGCACACAATCCCAGTGATGATAACGGCTTGTCCGGTTTTGCGGGCAGCGTACCGAATCCGCACGTGAAAGCTTCTGACTGGGGCTGGCAGATTGATCCGGTGGGTCTGCGCTACACACTGAATATCTTGTACGAACGTTATCAGAAGCCGCTGTTTATTGTCGAAAATGGCTTTGGCGCTATCGACAAAGCGGGGGAGGACGGCATCATTCATGATGATTACCGCATCGCCTACCTGAAAGCCCATATTGAGCAGATGAAAAAAGCCGTACTGGAAGATGGTGTGGATCTGATGGGCTACACGCCGTGGGGCTGCATCGACTGCGTGTCGTTTACCACGGGCCAGTACAGCAAACGTTACGGCTTTATTCACGTCGATAAGAACGATGACGGCACCGGCACCATGGCGCGCTCTAAAAAAGAGAGCTTCGGCTGGTATCAGAAAGTGATTGAGAGTAACGGAGAGGTGCTTTAAATCGTAGACAGCCAGCTCCTGACGGAGCTGGCTTTTATGACTAGTAACGTTTTACCTCGAAATACGAGAACTCGCTGTATCCTGCATCTGAGTCCAGTCCGGACGCGGCAGAGTAAATGCCGATTTTTGCCCCTACCCATTTCCCCGCTGAAATTGCTAGTTGTGGCTCAACGGTTTTCCACTCTTCGGTTTCGATCTGTCTGAAAGAGAAATGACAGACACCACGTTGCAATATCTCCGCTCTGATGAACACCGCTTCGTTGCGGATGAGCGTCGACAGCACGGTTCTTTTCTGACTCAGAACACCTTTATCGCTCATCCAGCCGAAATCAAACACCAGCGCCCATCCGCCTTCCTGCCGGCACACCGAAACCGCTCCATATCTCTCGCCATAGACAATCAAGCCGCTCTGTTCCCCGTCGTGGTTAAAATGCGGAGTCAGACGCGTAGTTACCGTAAATTGAGGTGCGGATAATTTCTGCAAAAGGAGTTGGGGTGTGTCGTACAAAGACCGCGCACCAAAAGGCCGGCAGACCAGTTTCAGCCCCTCCGGTGACGGAATAATCCAGTCACGTTGCGGATTCGCCTGCCACTGCCATTGCAGGCCAAAACGGCCGTCAGCAAAGCGGTCAGTTGTTTGCGGTTTGCAGGATTTACCCTCTTTGCCCGTCATGGGTTTTGGGTAAACCGACACGGGTTGCCCGGGCCCTGCGTCATCAACCTTCTCACCGATTTCCGGCCAGTCATCATGCTTCCAGCGCATGGGCTGTAAGTGCACTATCCGGCCATTATGTGCAGCATCCTGAAAATGCATAAACCAGCATTCCCCGTTTTTCAGCTCGACCCATCCGCCCTGATGCGGGCCATTCACTTTCGAGGTGCCCTGATGCAACACATCCCGGGCCTCAAACGGGCCGTTAATCTGTCGCGAACGTAATACAGTCTGCCAGCCACTTTCGACGCCCCCGGCAGGAGCGAAGATGTAATACCAGCCATTACGCCAATACATTTTTGGCCCTTCAATGGTCGGATGGGAAACCGCGCCATCAAAAATGATGCTTCCCTCATCAAGAAGAGATGTCGCATCGGGCGCCATTTCACAAAGCTGTAGCTGATGTTTAATCCCGGAACGGCTGTAAGCAAACGCATGAACCAGCCATGCGCGCCCGTCGTCATCCCAGAACGGGCAAGGATCGATCCAGCCCTTCACCGCTTTAATACAATGCGGCTCGCTCCAGTCTTTGGCCGGGTCTGCGGTGTAAGACATAAAAATGCCTTCATCAGGCATGCTGTAAAACACCCAGAACAGCCCGTTGTGATAACGAATACTCGGTGCCCAGATCCCTTTGCCGGGCTGCATATTGTCGTAGGCGGGATAGTTAATCCGCTGCACAACATGGTTAATAATTTTCCAGTTCACCAGATCTGTTGAGTGAAGAACAGGCAGGCCCGGAATATGGTTAAAACTTGAAGCCACCATGTAAATATTGTCGCCCACACAGACAATATCCGGGTCTGAATAATCCGCATACAAGACAGGATTCTGATAATGCCCGTCACCCAAATCGGGTTGCCAGCCTGAATTTAATACATCATCCATTGAGGTTATCTCCATTATTTCGCCACCAGACCCGCCGGGATCAGGTCAGGTTTATTTTCCTGCCTGTCGGCGATCTCAGTGCTGCGTTTTGCCAGATCATTCTGGATTTTGTTCATGGTGGTATCGTCGAGTTTGTAGAAACGGGCAAGGAAATAAAGAATGAGATAGGACACCGACGGCCCCACGGTCAGGAGACCAATAATACCCGTGGTCGCCAGAGCGGTTTGTGTTTCTGCTCCCGCATGATAACCAAACCAGCCAAGTGAGAACCCGACGAAAGCGCCCGCAAAGGCCATTCCCAGTTTTAACGCGAACAGATTGCCGGAGAAAGAAAGGCCCGTAATACGACGTCCTGTTTTCCATTCTCCATAATCCGCCGCATTGGCCATCATGTTCCATTTAAACGGCTGATACATCTGGTGTAAAAAACCGATAATGAAATAAAGCGGAAAAATTACTGGCAGGAGTTTCGGCGGTACAAAAAACATCACGACGCCCGCCAGAACCAACAGCAAATTGATATTTTTAAACATCGTCAGTGTACTAAAACGCCGGGCAAAATATCCCGCTGCTATTGCCCCAAATATCGTGCCGACCACGCTGGTCGTGATAAACGTACTTTTCATCGCCGTGCCACTGATCAGACTCTGTCCCTTATCCAGCATCAGATACGTCGCGTAATACAACGTTGCGGAACTGCGCATCACCCCGGCCATACTGGAGAAAAAGGTAATGATGGCGACAATACGCCACTGATCATTGGACAGCAGCTTTTTCAAATCACTGAGAACCGACACCTCACGGGTATCCTCCGCCGTGATCCGTTCTTTAGTGAAACAAAAACAAAACACCAGCATACAAATAGCAATTGCGCCCATTATCGCCATCGTCGCCTGATATCCTGCCTGCAGATTTTCTTTACCGAAATAATCCACCAGCCACAGGGTGCCGACAGAAACCAGTAAACCGGCCAGAGAGGAGATGGTAAAACGATAAGATTGTGCAGAGAGCCGGTCTTTATCATCCGTCGTAATTACGCCTCCCAGGGCGCAGTAAGGAATATTGATAAAGGTGTAACACAGCATCAGCAATGAGTAAGTGATGTAGGCGTAAAGCAGTTTGCCTGAATGACCGAAATCAGGCGTTGTGAAGGTCATTACGGCCAGCACTGCATAAGGAATGGCAAACCATATCAGCCACGGGCGAAAATGCCCCCAGCGGGTTTTTACACGGTCAGCGATAATGCCGGTAAGCGGATCACTCACGGCATCCAGAATGCGCGTAACCAGAAACATCACCCCGACAGCGGCGGCGGAGAGCCCGTAGATATCAGTATAAAAGTAGGTCAGAAACATCGTGACCGAGGAATAAACGATCCCGCAAGCGGCGTCACCCATACCAAAACCGAGTTTTTCTATAACAGACAATTTCTTTACGGCTGCCATAATCTGACTCCAAACCATGAGGTAGAATATCTTTCAGAATTGGTATGTTAACTTTTGGCAGCTGTGTTGAATTTAACCATATTTTGCTTATGGTTTATGAAATTTACCAAACGAGAGGCGTCTCACAAAGAGAAGGGGGGTTATGCAGAAATAAAAAAAGCTGCTTAATTCAGCAGCCTTTTGTTTCAAATTCAGAAAAAATCAATGACGCTTTCCGTCATCATCTTCGTCGACAAAATCTTCATCTTCGCCGTCTTCACCTTCTTCGTCGTCATCGCCTTCGAAGTAAGTGCCCCAGCCGTCATAGCTGACGCCGTTGGCTTCGGCCAGATTCATCAGTTGCTCAACCTGGGTGTCGATCAGCTCCGCTTTCAGCGCGATTTCGCTGATTACATCACAGCACATCACGACTGAACCGTCTTCCACTTCCAGCTCTTCAGCATCAGTAACTTCATAACCCAGTTTGAAAGCTTCGACGGCCGCTTTCTCCAGAACGTCAAATTTCTCTGAAGATAAGTGGTGTTCGATAGTGTAAAGCGCGTCAGGATCACTGCCATCATCCAGCAGTTCTTCGATGATTAAGCGAGTCTCTTCACGTTGTTCTTCCAGCAATTCACGGTTTGCCATATCTCTGTCCTCAATCAATGTGACGTTTGTACGCTATTTTCACACACCGCAGGGCGCGTCTCCACTATAAACGACAAAGTTTTTACTGCGGGGTTGTATTTGCATATTCATACAGTTAAATTGAATTTAAATTCAATCCGAAATGCTTACGCGCTATGGAGCGACATCATGAGTTTGTTGAGTAAACGTCATTTTCTCAGGTTACTGGATTTTACCCCGTCAGAGATTTCGTCACTGCTGAAACTCTCCGCAGAATTAAAGGCCGCTAAGAAGAACGGCACCGAAAAAGCCAGTCTGCAAGGCAAAAACATCGCGCTCATCTTCGAAAAAGACTCAACCCGCACCCGGTGCTCTTTCGAAGTTGCCGCATACGATCAGGGCGCAAAAGTCACCTATCTCGGCCCAAGTGGCAGCCAGATCGGCCATAAAGAATCGATGAAAGATACCGCCCGCGTCCTCGGGCGCATGTACGACGGTATTCAGTATCGCGGTTACGGGCAGGATAAAGTGGAAATTCTGGCCCACTATGCCGGTGTACCGGTATGGAATGGCCTGACCAACGAATTTCACCCGACACAACTGCTGGCTGATCTGCTGACCATGCAGGAACATCTGCCGGGCCAGCCGCTGAAAGGCATGCGTCTGGCCTATCTGGGAGATACCCGTAACAATATGGGCAATTCCCTGCTGGAGGCTGCGGCGTTATGCGGACTGGATTTGCGCCTTGTTGCGCCTTCGGCCTGCTGGCCGGAAGCCGAACTGGTCGCCACCTGTGAACACCTGGCGAAAGAAAACGGCGGCAGCATCACCCTGACCGAAGATATCGCAACCGGCGTGAAAGATGCTGATTTCCTTTACACCGACGTCTGGGTTTCCATGGGGGAGCCGAAAGAAGTGTGGAAAGAACGCATTAATCTGCTGCGTCCTTATCAGGTGAACAGCGCGATGCTGGCGCTGACCGGCAATCCGCAGGTGAAATTCCTGCACTGCCTGCCGGCATTTCATGACGACCAGACCACACTTGGCAAACAAATGGCAGAAGAGTATGGCCTGCACGGAGGGATGGAAGTCACCGATGACGTCTTTGAATCCCGCCACAGCGTAGTGTTTGATCAGGCGGAAAATCGTCTGCACACGATCAAAGCGGTAATGGTTGCCACGCTCGCTAACCACTGATTTTTCCCGGCGTGCAGCAAGGATAACTTTCCTGCACGCCGTAATCTTTACATCATTTTGCACTTTATCCCGCCCGTTCCCGTCAGAAGACCGCATTTTCAACTAACCTTTTTAAAGCGTTTCATCAAAAAAACAAAAATGCAGAAGAAGGAACCGATATGAGCTCAGTGAATCTTGAGTATGTCCTGCGGCTGGAAAGCCTGCTAAGCAGGATTTACCCCCGGGAACACATCGCCGACCTGCTGAAAAAAATCCTGCATCTCGCCGACAAATGGAATTACGGCAAACACCGCACCACCGGCTGGGTGGATGGCACCAACGTTTATCTGATTACTTATGGCGATAATATCCGTCACGGCGAGCAACCACCGCTGGCGACGCTCAATCACTTCGCCAACACCTATCTGCGCGACATCATCAGTGATATCCATATACTGCCGATGTATCCCTACAGTTCGGACGATGGATTCAGCGTCATTGACTACCGGCGGATCGATGAACATCTCGGCGGCTGGTCAGATATTCATCACCTTTCGGCCAATTTCAACCTGATGTTTGACTGCGTGATCAATCATATTTCACGCTCAAGCGAGTGGATGAAAGGCTATCTGCATGACGATCCGTATTACAAAGATTACTTTATTGCCGCTAATCCTGAGCTGGATTACAGCCGCGTCGTACGCCCGCGCGCTTCGCCGCTGCTCTCACCATTTATCAAAACCGACGGCACCGAGTTATATCTGTGGACGACGTTCAGTGAAGATCAGGTGGATATTAATTTCAAAAATCCGCAGGTCCTGCTGGAAAGCATCGATGTGCTGTTGCAGTACGCCGCCAGCGGCGGGCAGTCGATCCGCCTTGATGCGATTGGCTATATCTGGAAGGAAGCCGGGACGCGCTGTATTCACATGCCTCAGGCGCACAATATTATTAAAGTCTGGCGCACCATTCTCGATGAAGTGATCCCCGGCACGCGGATCATTACGGAAACCAACGTCCCGCATCACGAAAATATCAGTTATTTCGGCGAAGGTGACGAGGCACATATGGTGTATCAGTTCCCGCTGCCGCCGCTGACCTTGTACGCTTTTCTGCGTCAGGACACCACCACACTGACCCAGTGGGCGAAGAGCCTGAATGCGGAAGCGCGTTACCCGGACACCACCTATTTCAACTTCCTTGCCAGCCACGACGGCATCGGTTTACGCCCGACCGAAACCTTCCTGACCGATGACGAACGTAAATACATGGCGCAGGAGACACTGCGTAAGGAAGGCCGCGTATCCTATAAAGACAACGGTGACGGCACGCATTCCCCTTATGAACTGAACATTAATTACCTGAGCGCACTGACCGAGCCGGAAGACAGTACCGAAATGAAAGCCCGCAAGTTTCTGGCAGCCCAGGCGCTGTTGCTGTCGTTTATCGGCGTCCCGGCGATTTATATTCACAGCCTGCTGGGCAGTGAGAACGATCTTGACGGCATGCACCAGTCCGGGATCAACCGCCGTATCAACCGTAAAAAGTTGGATCTGACGACCCTTGAAGCTGAACTGGAAAAAAAAGACGGCTTGCGTGCCCGCATTTTTTACGGGTTACAGACACTCATCAGGCACCGCCGCGAACATCCGGCGTTTTCACCACAGGCTGGCCAGCGCGTGTTTGATCTGGGCAAATCCCTGTTTGCAATGGAACGCTATGATCCAAAAACTGAAGACCGGATCAGCTGCATATTCAATATCAGCGATCATTCTCAGATGTTGAAGCTGGCAGTCGAGGGGAAGGATCTGATTGGCGGAGAAGTCTTTAACGGCCAGATGCGTCTCCGGCCGTGGCAGGTAGTATGGATCAAACACAAACTCAAAGCGCCGGAACGTCTCGGCAGGCTGCGTCGCTGGCGGATGAAGCTGATCAAGCGCACAAAGCGCTACACAATAGGCATTAAGCGGACAATGCGCTGACGTTCATTTTCACCACGGCTTTACGTACGTTGGCCGGTTCGCCGACGGCGCACAGGGGTTTATGCACTTCGCCCGGATAAAACACCACGAAGTCACCGGTCTGCATGATCATGGTTTTTTCCTGCTCACCGGCAGCCAGGAACGCAATGTCTTTATCTTCCAGCCAGTCGGTATCGACATACCCTGCCGGTAAATTGCTGAATGTCATGCCTTCGGTGCCGTTCAGCACAATCTGAATATCCAGATTACGCGCGTGGAATTCAGCACGGCGTTCAGCCTGCGGTGCCGTCGAATCATTGGAAATCAGCACAAAGACGTCGTCACCACGGATATCGTGTTTGCCCAGCGGCGTCTGTGGTGTGATGTGTTGTTTAACGTATTCAATGGCCTCGCGCAGTTCAGCGGGCAGATAAGGGACAAGATGCAGCGCGTGGATGTTTCCTGTGATCATCATAACCTCGGGTTTGTAATGCATGAGTGAAACAGCGTTTCATAAATACTAATCCTGTTTGCTGTCCGGTTGCCAGAGCGGGATCAAAATTTTGACTTCCTGGGGAATATTTTGCGACAGAACGTCATCCGTGACCGGAGAAACAATGATTATGCAACCAGATTGCATAAACCCTGAAAATGCATTCAGTGCTGCACTTTCATCCTGTTGGTCTTACGGACTATTTCTAAAAACTCACCAACAGATCACAAATTTAATTAAACCAAAAACCACCGAAATTAATCATAGTTATTTAAGG
>NZ_JAFMOS010000493.1 GCF_019049755.1 Rahnella perminowiae | reverse complement strand
ATTTTAAGACGACCTTGCTCAGATTACTCACTTACTGCTTCGTTACGCTTAACCCAGTCGCCACCCTCAATTCTCGGCACACCATCCAGTGAGCGAATGTAGAGGTAAATCCAGGCGCTGCCATAAGGTGTCGAAATCAGCTCACGACGATAATCTTTCGTATTACTTTTCAGCTCATCTAACTCAGCCATGATGGACGAGTTAATGCGGTAAACTTCGCAATAGACTTTGCCTTCCCCAGGTATAACAGCAGGATAGTGGCCCAGATTATACAAGGCGTAACCTTCCAGCTCATGGTCACCCAACCATTGAGCATTCGTCATCCAATGACTGTTGCCTTGCTTGCGTCGTAAGCTACCGTAAACAATTATTCGCATGTTTATATTCGTATAGTAAAAGTCACATGAATTAAAACTCAAACTGATAGAGCAAATCCAATGCCTGATCGATGCCCGATACAGCCTGCAGGTAAAGTTTGGGCATCAACCGGTAGCGCAGGGTGAGCGTTGCCAGAGAGTCGAATATCCCGACGCCGTATTTCACCTGTAAACCCGGTAAAACATAACCACTGACCACGACCTGGGAGCTGTCTCCCACGCCCTGAGTATCCAGCGCCAGATTGCTGACACCGAATGCCTCGCCGATTTTACCCACAAGTTTACCACTTTGCGCAACCCCTAACCCGATAAGAGCGGAGGTCATTGCACCGCTGTCACCTCCGGAGTTGTCTAATCCTTGCCCGCGAAGCAGGTAGGACAAGGCTTCCTGCTGCGACATCGCCGGATCTGAGAATATTTCAAGTTTAGGTGCATCGGCTTCACCGGTCACTCTCAAACCGGCCACTACATCGTTTTCTGTCGCGTCCGGGTTACGGATCGCTTCCAGATTCAGTAGCGGCTGATCCGCCGGGCCGGAGAACAGCAACTGACCTTTACGCACAATCAGATCCTGCCCGTAGGCATGGAAGCGCCCGGACGGAATATTAATTTGCCCGTTCAGCCCCAGACCGCGGCTATCCTGTGCCACTTTTAACGCGCCTTCCAGCCGGGCTTTCAGACCAAAGGCATCGAGGCGAACATCTTTACCAATGTTCACCATCAGATTGCTGTTGATCGGAATAGAGGCAGAAGCTGGTGCAATCGGCTGACGCTGATCGTTGAGCATGACTTCATCTGAGGACACGCCCACCGCGCTTTCCGGCAGTTCCTGCACCGTAATGCGCGCCCACGGAATGTCTACCGTTCCGTTTAGCGAGAACAACTGCGGCGTGGCATCAAACACTAAATCCGGTGAAACGTCCAGACGTACCATCGGCGGCACGGAAACCCGCACTTTGTTGCCTCTGGCCGCGATGCGGGCGCGCCAGGCGTTGAGTTCACTCCAGTCGGCGTTACCGTTCAACTCAAGCTGACCCTGTGCAGTTTTGATTACCCCTTCCATGATGGAAGACATGCCATTGAAATTAATGCCGATATTGGCATCGGTGATATCAAATGGCATAAATTGCGCGTCAAAGTCCACATCGGTTAGCGCCAGCTTGCCGAAGACCAGCGGCTTCTGTGCATTTCCGCCGAGGCGCAGATTGGCATTCAAGATACCCGAGGCTTTTTCACCGTCCATCAGCGCGGGTTGCAGCAAGGCCATCGAGATACGGGCAATATTCACATTACCGCTGAGGTTACGTTTGCCCTGCGGATCGGCAATCTGGATGCTGCCGTCAAGCTGACCGTTGTGGGTGATTTTAATCAGCCAGTCGAGATTTGCACGGCCATTGTTCAGCCCGGCGTTCAGGTTAAGCGTATCAAACGCCACCGGCAGCGGGCTGCCCTGCACCCGTTGCTGTACTTTCACGCCCTTGCCCACCAGTGAAACGCTGGCCTGCGGCAGACCACCTTCCGCTTTCCAGCTCACATCCGCTTTACCGCTGAACACGCCACTCAGTTGCGTATCATCGGTCAGGAAAGGTTTGATCATCGCCAGATCAAAACGATTGAGCACCACGCTCGCCTGCCCGCTGGCACCGGCATCGATAGTTTTCGGCACACATAAATCAGCATTTGGATTTTGCCAGCAATGCGGGCCAACGGTGATCCGTTGCTCTTTATTGAAGTAATCCAGCGCAATCGAACGGTTCAGACGCCATTGCCCGACCGGCGTATCAAACAAGGTATTGGTGATACTGCCTTTCCATTCCTCAGTCGCGCGGTCAAAACTGCCGCTCAGCGCCAGACGACCGGAGACCGGTTTGCCGTCGACTTTCAACGTCAGTTCATGCTTTTTCTCGTTACCTTTGGCATCAAGATTGATATCGGTGATATCCAGCGCATCCTGTTTTAGCTGCTGAACGCGCACGGCAAGATTGCCCTGGATCTGATCGGTGGAGCTGACATCACCTTTAATATCCACGCGCCGCACCGTCAGTGCCTGCCACTTCAGCCCCGTCGCGGTCAGATCCGCCAGCAGCTTCGGCGCCTTGAGATCACCCCGCAGTTGCAGCATCCCTTTCACCACACCGCCCAGCCCCGGCAATGCGCCGTCAAGATGCGGCGCGTCCACTTTGGCGTCCAGATCCCAGGTATCGCCGAGCGTGCCTTTTACATCCAGATTATTACGGCCCAGCTCCAGATGCAGTTGCGGAATATCCCACTGACCGTAACTGTTACCACGCACGTTACCCTGCGCTTTAACGGCGTTTTGCTTCACGTTACCGGTCAGATCCAGCACCGGGATCTGCATCTGCCACGTGCCGCCATACAGGCTGCCGCGCGTGGTGATTTTGCCCTGTAATTTTGCCGGCCAGTCCGGATACTGTCTGGCGGTGTTAATGCCGCTCAGCTTCAGTTCACTGTTCCAGCTGATGGCTTTGCTCCAGTCCACCACACCGGTCAGATCGGTATTCCCTTCCAGCGCCGCCAGACGCAGCAAGGTCAGCCTGAACTGCTCAACATTGCCTTTACCATCGAGCGTCAGTGTGGCAGGCGGGATCTGATCGCCTTTGAAATCGGAACGCAGTGACAGCGCGTAACCGGTCGCTTTACCGCTCAAGTTAAGGTTGAAACCTTTCACCTGGTATTGCGGCGTGCCGGTCAGCGGCCATTGCAGCGCATCGCTGGTAAGTTGCAGATCCAGCGGCAAACCGGTTTCCGCCAGTTGAGTTTGTAAGGCCAGCTGAGCACGCAACGGACCGGAAAGATTGAGGCCGACATCCAGCTTATCGCGCAGACCGCCCGTCACTTTCAGTTTAATTTTCTCCCCTTTAAGCGGATCGATATTCACGGCGGTATTGACGGTCATATCAACCGGCCAGTTCTGGTTCAGTGTCGCCTGTCCCACACCATCCACGGAACCTTGCGGCGAGCGCACCATCAGTTTGTCCAGCTTCACACTCTGATTTTGCGTACTGGCTTTCAGCTCGAAACGGGTGATCAGTACATCGGTGTCACCGGTGAGGCGCAGGTTTTCGGCGAGAATTTGCTGAATATTCAGATCGACCGGCAGACGGAAATCCGGTAACTCAGGCAACAGCGGTTTGGCGAACAACGCCTGCAATGTTTCACCCAGCGGTTTCTCCGGCACCACCACTGGCGGTTCTGCCGGTTTGCCGGTGGCTTTTTCGATGGCTTTATCCTGGGCAGCCTGCACCACTTCCGGTAACGGGCTGACCGGCGTTTTCGGCAGCGCAATCAGCAATCCGCCAATACGCGTCGGCATCAGTTGGATCGCACGGCCTTCCCAGTGCGCGCCTGTGCGGAACGATGCCAGCGAAATCGCCCGGTCATCCAGCGTAATATTGATGTTATCGAGCGTCAGCAGACGCAGCGTGATCGGATACGGCGTGCTGAGATTAGTCAGCGGCTCGTTGTTTTCAGGCTCAGGTTGGGCGGCGGCCGGCGTCATTTCTTTGGTATTGACCACCACATTAACGTCTTTCACCCGTAACGCATTGACGCACAGCGCGCTGTTTTTCAGGCAGGAGAAATCGAGGGAAAGGTGAAACTCTCCGGCTTTGACATCTACACCCGGCATTTCGTAATGCACGCCTTTCAGCGTCAGGTCACGCCATCCACCTTCGGTACTGGCAATGTTCAGCCCCGGCACAAAGCGGTTAGCGCCATTGATCATCAGATGCAGGCCGGTTTGTGTGCCGACCAGAAAAGCCACCAGGCTGATTAACAGCACCAGGAAAATCAGGAACCCCAGGCAGATCTTTTTAAATAAACTCATAATTCCGGACCCAAGCCGATGTAAAACTGCAATCCATGCTCATCTTTGTCACCCACCGGAGCGGCAACATCTAATTTCACCGGGCCGATCGGTGAAGCCCAGCGCACACCGACACCCGCGCCGGTTTTAAAATCGTTTTGTGTGATGTCGTTAACCGCTTCACCGGAATCAACAAACACTGCGCCCCACCATTTTCCGGTCACGTTATACTGGTATTCCACCGAACCGGTGCCCAGATACGACGCCCCTGTCAGTTTGCCTTCATCATCACGCGGGGAAATGGATTTGTATTTATAGCCGCGGATGCTGCGGTCGCCACCGGCGAAGAAACGCAGGGACGGCGGTACACGGTCAAAATCGTTGGTTTCAATCCAGCCAAGATTGCCACGGAACACAAAGCGGTGTTTATCCGCCAGCGTGCGGATCCAGACGTTTTGCGCCTGAACCACCGCAAAATCGACGTCAGAACCCCAGGTGGTGTTGGACACATCGAGAGAATAACGCTGGGAATCGCCCCAGGTTGGCATCAGGCCGCCACGCTGACGCGTACGGTTGAGACTGACGCCCGGGTAGATCAGCATGGTAGTGTTGGTGACACTACCCTGTGTAAAGTGATCGAGGCTCCAGCGCAGATTGACCGCATGTTGCCAGCCGCTGGAAAGATCCCAATAACGCGCCAGATTGACCGTGGTGGAATCTGAGTTGGTATCGTTCAGGTCTTCACGTTTGAAGCCCCCCTGCACCAGGTAATATTGCTCCAGCGGGGATTTCAGCAGCGGAATTTTATAACTGAGATCTAAAGACTGCTCCGGGCCGGAGAGCGTGGTTGAGGTTTCAAAACTCTGGCCGCGATCGTTAACCCACGGTTTCTTCCAGTTGGCCGTCACGCGCGGGCCGATATCCGTGGAATAACCGATACCGGTTTCGATGGTGTTTTCGGTGCGCGGTGACACTACGGCATTCAGCGGTAAGGTTTTCGTGGTTTTGGCATCAGTAAAATCCGGGGACACGACAACGGAGTTAAACCAGCCGGTAGCAGACAGGCGGCGGTTAAGCTCAGCCAGTTGCGCCGTGGTGTAATAATCACCCTGATGGAATGGCACCAGATTTTGCAGATATTCATCACGGATCTGCGATCCCTGATAATGGACCTCACCGAAGCGGTAACGCTCACCGCTGTCGAACTGAATGTCCCAGAACGCTTTGTGTTCATCTTCGATGACGCCCAGCTGGCTTTTGCGCATCGTGGCGTCAAAATAGCCTTTGCGCAGGGCAATGCCGGTCAATGCGCTTTTGAAATTGTCGTACGTCCCGTGGTTTAAAATCGTCCCTACCGCAGGTACATCGCGCTGTTTGAGCTGTTCGAATTCATTATCTTTTTCCGCCTGCCCTTCAATCACTACGCGGGTGCCAGCGATCTTCACGGGTATTCCCGGTGTCACTTTGGCAATCAAAACCGGACGCCCCGGCGGCGGCGTTTCACGGTAATCAAAATCGATGGTCGGCGAATAATACCCCAGTGGCCGTAAACCCTGCTCAATGGCGGTACTCACACGGGCACGGAACCGTCCGTTAGCCCCGACTTCATCGCTTTGAATTGATGATAAACGAACGCGGACGTTCCTTTCTAAATCGCCATCCAGGCCTTCCAGTTGCAAACGCACCTTCGCTGCCATGGAAAGTGAGGGGGCCAGCAGTACCAATAACAAACCCAGTTCACGATATCGTGGCACACGCACTCCTGCTAAATTTTACTGTCCTGTTAAAATATCAGATGCCCGCCGGAGATAATCCGCCCGTCTTTGGCAGATTCATCTTTTTAACGTCTGATGAAAGCATTTTAGTGCTAATCCTCTGAAAATGTTCAACGACGAAGCAACGTCCTCCGTATTGTGTGCAAAGACGCAATCAGATACAACTAACACTGACCTGTGGTCGTTGTTATTCGTACCAACTTTTTGTTACAAACCTCGTTCACTAAAGCAACAACTGGAGTTTCCCGTGGTGCAACTTTCCGATAAAACGCAGTCTGTCACTCAGGCAGAAGCGTTACCTGGCCGTACAACCCCTATGCCGGTGGCGACCCTTCATGCAGTAAACGATCATTCAATGACACATGTCCCTGATAACATGGAAGTCGCGATTTTTGCGATGGGCTGCTTCTGGGGTGTAGAACGTTTGTTCTGGCAACAGGAAGGGGTTTACAGCACAGCAGCCGGTTACAGCGGCGGTTTCACACCGAACCCGACCTATCGGGAAGTGTGCACTGGCCAGACAGGCCATGCGGAAGTCGTGCGTGTGGTCTTTGACCCGGCGGTAATCAGCTACACAAAACTGCTGCAGATTTTTTGGGAGAATCACGACCCGGCGCAAGGCATGCGTCAGGGCGGCGATATCGGCACGCAATATCGCTCCGCGCTGTATGTGCTGAGTGCAGAACAGCAGGATCAGGCGCTGGCAAGCCTGGCGAGTTTCCAGCAAGCGATGGACGAAGCGAACGATAAACGCACCATCACCACGGAAATCACCGAAGCCCTGCCGTTCTATTATGCAGAAGACGAACATCAGCAATATCTGTTTAAAAACCCGGAAGGCTACTGCGGATTAGGCGGCATCGGCGTCTGTCTGCCGCCGCAATAATGCGGCATTTTTAAGCGCTGGCGGCAGTCTCAGTGCTGCTGCTATACTATGCGGGTCACAAATGTGGCACTTGAAACTATTTCTGGCAATTATCTTTGTTTTTCATTCTTAACGCTTTTTTCTTCTGAACAACTTTTTAATGGTTTTCTTAAAATGGTGTTCTTTAAGCAACAAAAATAATGAGTGCCTTTCCCTGCCGGTTAAGTTCGGTGTTAAACGGATAGATTATGTTAAACAGTATCTTACTGATTCTCTTATTAATCGCGATCAGTGCCTTTTTCTCGCTGTCTGAGATATCGCTGGCCGCTTCCCGCAAGATAAAACTTAAACAGTTGGCAGACGAAGGAAACGTCAATGCCGCCCATGTTATGAAATTACAGGCGACGCCTGGTTTGTTCTTTACGGTTGTGCAAATTGGCCTCAATGCCGTCGCGATCCTTGGTGGTATTGTGGGTGATGCCGCATTCTCCCCTGCTTTCCAGACGTTTTTCATCCGCTTCATGTCGCCTGAACTGGCGGATCAAATCAGCTTTATCTGTTCCTTCGTGTTGGTTACCAGCTTGTTTATTCTGTTTGCTGACCTGACACCGAAGCGCATCGGTATGATTTCACCTGAGTCGGTTGCCGTCCGTATAGTCAACCCGATGCGTTTCTGTCTGATGATCTGCCGCCCGATGGTGTGGTTCTTCAACGGAATGGCCAATACGATCTTTCGCATTTTCAAACTACCGATGGTGCGCAACGACGACATCACCTCCGACGATATTTATGCGGTGGTAGAGGCTGGTGCGCTGGCGGGTGTGCTGCGTAAGCAGGAACATGAGCTGATTGAAAACGTGTTTGAGCTGGAATCCCGCACTGTACCGTCTTCCATGACATCACGTGAAAGCGTGATATTTTTTGACCTGCGTGAAAGCGAAGAAAGCATTAAAGAGAAAATCGCCACCCACCCGCATTCCAAATTCCTGGTATGTGACGGTCATATTGATCAGGTTGTCGGTTATGTCGATTCGAAAGATTTACTGAACCGCGTGCTGGGTAACCAGAGTTTAATGCTGAGCAGCGGCGTGCAGATTCGCAATGCGCTGATTGTGCCGGATACCCTCACGCTCTCCGAAGCGCTGGAAAGTTTCAAAGCGGCGGGTGAAGACTTTGCCGTTATCCTCAATGAATATGCGCTGGTAGTTGGCATAATCACGCTTAATGACGTGATGACAACCCTGATGGGTGACCTTGTCGGTCAGGGCATGGAAGAACAGATTGTGGCACGTGACGAGCATTCATGGCTGATCGAGGGGGGGACACCTATCGAAGACGTGATGCGCGTACTGCATATCGAGGAATTCCCGCAATCCGGCAACTATGAAACCATCGGCGGCTTTATGATGTTCATGCTGCGTAAAATCCCGAAACGCACAGACTTTGTGAAATTCGCCGGCTATAAATTCGAAGTGGTCGACATCGACAGCTACAAGATTGATCAGTTACTGGTGACGCGTATTGTCGATCAACCGGTGACCCCTCTGTTGCCAAAAACGCCGCAGGAAATTAAAGACGAGAAGAAAGCGCAGGGGTAAGGCGTTTTTTTGCAAGCATGGAAAATTCAAATATCAGAAACACTAACGGCTCCTGCAGGGAGCCGTTTTTTTTTGCGTACGCTGCGAAATCGCAGTGACAACACGCAAGGCCATTAGCCCATTTCTGTCTGTAAATGCGTAACCTGCCGGTTAACTTCAGACATCACGCTAAAATGGCGCTTATCACGAACCTTGGGCAACAAAATCTTGCCATGGTCAAACTCAAAAGCGCCGACGTCCTTGATATACAAACGTCCACGAAACAGTGTCTTAACGTACTTTGCGACTTTCATCGGATTGTAACGCTGGAAAATTCTCATTTTTCTATTGTTCTCCGTTAAATCACTACAGTACCGGCCACGTCGCAGGGCGACAGATACCGGGACAGAAAAATATAGTGAAGAGACCTATAACATAGCAGGGCAGTCAGGCATTGCCAGTGGATTTAACTGCTTTTACATTGCTTTTCAGTATTGTCTTAAACCCTGACATTCAAATGCAGTATAACCCTGCCTTATGTGGCAATTTTGTAACCAGCAACACAAATTTAACATACCAACAGGACAGACCACTTACAGCGTCCTATGATTGGCGTGACTGTTCTTTTGTGCCCCGGAGAATCTATGCTTTTAAGAAGTCTTTTTGTGATCAGTTTTATGACATTTTCGCTTTTTGCCTCTGCCCACAACTTTACCGTGGGTCAGCGTCTGGCACCGGTCGGGGTGGATGATAAAGGCGAACTTAATGACATTAATGATGTGTTCAGTTACAGCAAATGGAACAGCGCCAAACTGCCTGGAAAAGTGCGTATCGTGCAGCACATGGCGGGAAGAAGCAGCGCTAAAGCGTTGAATGAGCCATTGATCAGCGCCATCAGAGCAGCAAACTTACCGCATGACCGTTACCAGACCACCACTATCGTCAATACTGACGATGCTATTATCGGCACCGGCCTGTTTGTGCGCAAAAGCATTGAAAGTGGCAAACGTGAATTTCCGTGGTCGCAGGTGATTGTCGACAGCAACGGCGTGGTGAAAAAGGCGTGGCAACTGCAACCGGAAAGCTCGGCGGTAGTGGTGCTGGATAAAAACGGAGTGATTAAATTCGCTAAAGACGGACAATTGTCGCCGCAGGATGTTCAGCAGGTGATTACGTTGGTGGATAGCCTGGTAAAAGAATAAAACGTGAAAACCCCGGCCACAAACCGGGGTGTCATATCAGAATAAAGACACTCTGAAGCCCGGATTCAGGAACGACTCGCGTGGCACATAGTTCAGCGTCTGGCCTTTCCAGTCATGTACCTGCGCTCCGGCGGCCAGCGCGACAGCATGCCCGGCACCGGTATCCCAGATATTGGTCGGCCCGAAGCGCGGATAAAGCTGCGCAGCCCCTTCAGCCACCAGACAAAACTTCAGTGACGAGCCAATCGCCACAGTCTGATGCTCGCCCAGTTGTGCCAGATAATCCTGCAATTCAGGGTCATTACTGAAGTGTGAACGGCTGACAACCACCAGCGGCGGATGTGCTTCTTTCACGGCAATCTGCTGACGCACGCCCTGCTCTTCTTTCCAGGCTTTGCCTTCTGCAGCGCTGTACATCACTTGGGTCACCGGCACGTACACCACGCCTAACACCGGAATACCGTCTTCGATCAGCGCAATATTCACAGTGAATTCACCGTTACGTTTCAGGAATTCTTTGGTGCCATCCAGCGGGTCAACCAGCCAGTAGCGTGTCCAGGTCTGACGTTCACTCCAGCTTTGCGGATCTTCCTCCGACAGCATCGGCGTTTGTGGATCCAACCTTTGCAGGCCGGCTTTAATCACGTGGTGCGCGGCAATATCGGCTGCCGTGACCGGTGAATCATCTTTTTTATGGCGTGCGTCGAGCGGTTGTTCACCGTCATACACCGCCATGATCGCGTCACCGGCATCGCGCGCTAACTGACAAATCTGCTCTAACATCGTTTACCTCAGGGCATTAATTCTCATGACTAAAGCCTAGTTTTTTTTACTACGAATAGCTATCCCGTAATGTAGTCAGCCCATAAAGTTGTTATATCTCACATTTATCCATGACAGCTGATTACATTCTCATCAAACTTTGAGATACATATCCGGTTTTTCTTTACGGGCATCATCCCTTTCTCTGGAGGCAAGGCAATGAATAAGCGTCATCTGACGTTATCCCTGCTGGCGGCACTGACGGCGGCATCCGTTCAGGCGTCACAGGTGGATCTGCGCATTATGGAAACTACGGACCTGCACAGCAACATGATGGACTTCGATTATTACAAAGATAAACCGACCGATAAATTTGGACTGGCGCGCACTGCGAGCCTGATCCATGCGGCACGTAACGAAGCAACCAACTCAGTATTAGTCGACAACGGTGACATCATTCAGGGTAGCCCGCTGGGCGATTATATGGCGGCAAAGGGCCTGAAACAGGGCGACGTCCACCCCGTATATCTGGCAATGAACACACTCGGTTACGCCGTAGGCAATCTCGGCAATCACGAATTTAATTACGGTCTGGATTATCTGCAAAAAGCGCTTGCAGGTGCAAAATTCCCTTATGTGAACGCCAACGTGATTGATGTGAAAACCGGTAAGCCCCTGTTCACGCCGTTCCTGATCACCGAAAACGCGGTAAAAGACAGAGAAGGTAAATCCCATAATCTGCGCATCGGCTATATCGGTTTCGTGCCGCCGCAAATCATGGTTTGGGACAAAGCCAATCTGCAGGGCAAAGTCACCGTGGCGGATATCACCGAAACCGCTAAAAAGTGGATCCCGGAAATGCGTAAGCAAGGTGCCGACATTATTGTCGCTATTCCGCACTCCGGCCTGTCGGGCGATCCTTATAAAACCCTGGCAGAAAACTCGGTCTATTACCTGAGCCAGATAAAAGGCATCGATGCCATCCTGTTCGGCCACGCGCACGCCGTTTTTCCGAGCGAAGAATTCGCGAGCATCAAAGGCGCGGATATCAGACAAGGCACGCTGAATGGCGTTCCTGCCGTCATGCCGGGCATGTGGGGCGACCATTTGGGCGTCGTGGATATGGTACTGAACAATGACAGCGGCAGTTGGAAAGTCGAAACCGCCAAAGCCGAAGCGCGCCCGATTTACGATAAAGAGCAGAAGAAATCGCTGGCGGCGGAAGATCAGGGTCTGGTGAAAGTACTCGCCTCCTCTCACGACGCAACGCGTAAATTTGTCAGTAAGCCAATCGGCAAATCCAACGACAATATGTACAGCTACCTGGCGCTGGTTCAGGACGACCCGACGGTACAAATCGTCAATAATGCGCAGAAAGCCTATACCGAACATTTCATTCAGGGCGACCCGGATTTAGCCGGTCTGCCGGTACTGTCTGCTGCGGCGCCGTTTAAAGTCGGCGGCCGTAAAAACGATCCGGCCAGTTTCGTGGAAGTGGAAAAAGGCGAACTGACTTTCCGTAATGCAGCGGATTTGTATCTGTATCCGAACACGCTGGTGGTGATGAAAGTCACCGGGCAGGAAGTGAAAGACTGGCTGGAATGCTCCGCCGGGCAGTTTAATCAGATTGACGTGAACAACACTAAACCGCAGTCGCTGATCAACTGGGACGGTTTCCGTACTTATAATTTCGACGTCATCGACGGCGTGAATTACCAGATTGATGTCAGCCAGCCGGCGAAATTCGACGGTGAATGCACGCTGATCAATAAAGATGCGGAACGTATTAAAAACCTGACCTACAACGGTAAGCCGATTGACCTGAAAGCCACCTTCCTGGTTGCCACCAATAACTACCGGGCTTACGGTGGGAAATTCGCAGGTACCGGCGATACGCACATCGCGTTTGCGTCACCGGATGAAAACCGTTCTGTGGTTGCGGCCTACATCGGCGCCGAAACCAAAAAAGCGGGCGCAGTCACGCCAACGGCAGACAACAACTGGAAGCTGGCGCTAATTCAGGCATCGCAGCCTCTGGATATCCGTTTCGAAACCTCGCCTGGTGAGAAAGCTGCAAACTTCATCAAAACCCACGCTCAATATCCGATGACGGCAACAGGCCCGGATGCCATCGGTTTCGAGATTTATCGGGTCGATTTGCAAAAATAATGCTCCCTTTAAACGCCCCGCCTGGGGCG
>NZ_JAFMOS010000494.1 GCF_019049755.1 Rahnella perminowiae | reverse complement strand
ATCTTATCTTGTGTGAATGATTATTTCGGAATTGAGACGCATTAATTAAGCAACCGATTACTTAATTTTGTTTTGAGTTTCTTAGGTTTCTGTTGATAACAGAATGTTGAACATTTCTTGGCTTAGCATTCGTTTGATTACGTAATGGTAAGAGTAGGGTTAAATATTGGCTTCTCCATTTGTGATTGGTTTACCAGAGACAGGTTAACTTAGTCGTGTTTCACCCAATATATACAAAAATGATCCTGATCTATTTGCCCGCCTGTCGCGGGCTTTTTTCATCTTGGGCGGCTTAAAGTAGATTAATTATTGATCAGTTTGAGTTGGTGAGACAAATTTATGCAGACATGATATGTAACCTATATTTAAGGGTTATGATAATAATTCTTTTCCTCTACCACTGGTTCATTTAAGCCAATCTTTCCATAAATATTACACCAGGATTATTCCGCGATGTCGGTTTACAACATTTATTCATTTAAGGTTCTTGCGGATAATGCAGATAAAATCTCCATGACGAACAAGGTGGGTGACTTACTGGATGTGGCAAGGAGGAACCAGATAGTTTATATGCAGAATGGCGATGAAAAGACGATGGAAGCTAATGGTGATGCCATACAGACCATGCAGGCCTTATTAAAAGAAGCAGATAATTTTACCTGGACCGGCAACGCAAAAACCAACTTCGATTTGCTCTCCGAGAGCATCAAAAACTACAGTCAATTACGCGCCATTTTCCATGAAAAAAGTATTCGCAGCAATGCGCTTGCCGCTAAGTTGAAACAAAATGATGGTCAGCAATATTTAACCGTTCAAGGAGATTGAGTCCCTGATTAATGAATCGGTGGACCGTATTGGTACCGGCACAGAGCTGGTGACCAAGGTAGGAATTAGTATGGAAGACATCGTGCAGTCGGTAACGCATGTCAGTCAGATCATTGACGAAATTTCAACGTCGTCAGACGAACAACGCCAGGGCATAGAGCAGATAGGTAAAGCCGTCACTGAAATGGACTCCACCACTCAGCAAAATGCCACGTTGGTTCAGGAATCATCCGCTGCAGCTATTTCACTGGAAGAGCAGGCGAAACGGCTTGATGAGATGGTTTCTGTTTTTAGGGTTCCAGGTGTCAGCTCCCGCAAAAACGCAACTGAACTGAGGTTAAGTACACCGGTGACATCTGGCGGCGGCATAGAACGCCCCCCTAAAAACACCAGTTCTAAGCAAGACTGGACGACATTTTGATCCTGACCCAAAATCCTGCTCCATTCAGAAACTCAGCACCGATCCCTGTATTACCGCCGGTGATAAAAATAACTTTATTTTCAATTCCATTGTTCATGATATGCCCTTTAAATTTGTTAACGCTGCGCGTTGTAAACCGGATAATCAGTAAAACCTTCACCCGTCCCGCCATACAGCGTGGCGGCATTAAGATCGTTAAATGCCCAACCCATCGCAATGCGTTCAGGGAGATCAGGGTTAGCGATAAATGGACGACCAAATGCGATGAGATCAGCCAACTGCTCCTCGACCATCCGGGCTCCACGTTCTGCTGTGTATCGACCGGCATAGATGATGCGTCCACTGAATATCGCGCGGATCGCACGGCGGAACGCTTCGGGTAAGTCGGGAGCATTTTCCCAGTCGGCTTCGGCTATAGACATATAGGCCACACCGGCGTTTTCCAGGATTTTTACAGCTTCGACGTAGGTTTTATGCGTATCACTTTCAACCAGGCCGATATAGACGCGGTCTTCATCTGTGCTGGAAAATAAAGGCGTGAAGCGAACGCCCAGACGGTCTGGCCCTATTGCATGAGAGATAGCCTGCACAATTTCATCCAAAAACCGCAGTCGATTTTCAATAGAACCGCCGTATTCATCCTTACGCTGGTTTGCATGCTCTGAAATAAACTGATTAACCAAATAACCATTCGCAGCATGGATCTCGACCCCGTCAAAACCTGCACTGATGGCATTTTTCGCCGCCTGGGCATATAAATTCACGAGGTCTTTAATTTCTGACCGCGTCAGTTCGCGAGGAACCGAAGGGGTAACCAACGTGCCCGTACCTGGCCCTGTCTCAATAAAAGCCTTTGCTTGTTCAGCCTGAATGGCTGAAGGAGCAACAGGGGCACTTTCTTCTGGTTGCAATGCAGAATGAGAAACGCGTCCCACATGCCAAAGTTGTGCAAAAATAATCCCCCCTTCGGCATGGACAGCGCGGGTCACTTTTTTCCAACCCTCAATTTGTTGCTCAGTATAAATTCCCGGTGTCCATGCATAACCTTGTCCCCGGGGCTCAATCTGAGTGCCTTCAGTGATCATGAAACCTGCACCTGCGCGTTGACGGTAATATTCGGCCATGAGGTCGCTGGGTACATTACCGGGTTGTTCACTTCTTTGGCGCGTCAGTGGGGGGAATACAATGCGATTTTTAAGGGTATAAGGGCCAAGCTGAGTTGGCTCGAATAAGGCTTTATGATTCATAAGGATTTTCCATGAGTGATCATCGTAAGAGGTGACATTAAGTGGTAAGTATTAGACCGGTCGTATATTAAACGGGTACAAAAAACGGCTCTATACTGAGTACCCCCTTGCTAGGGGGTAATATGAATAATTTTTCTTGTCGTGATCAGCGCTGAATCAAACGGGCCAGTATTTCGAACAATCTTGACCATTACGCTTGCACCTACCCAAAGCTGGTAGAGGCTTTCTGCCACAGTGCGAGGTGTATCGTCAATAGTGAGAGATCCCTCGGCTACGCCCGTTTCTAACGCTTGTGCCAGACGTGAGATTATCCCGGAAGTGCCTGCCTCGAGCGTTAAGCGCATCGTGTCCGAAAGATCGGCAACTTCAGCACCTAATTTCACGGCAAGACACTTACCCTGACAGTCAGAGAACGACTGAGATTCTCGCCACTGCTGCCAGTAGTTCATCAGTCGCTGAGCCATATTGAGACCTGGCTGGCCCAGTGTCCTGTCGATATCGGCGAGATAATCATCAAAATAGTGTGCCAGCATATCTGCGCCAAAAGCTTCTTTCGAACTAAAGTAATGATAGAAAGAGCCTTTAGGCACACCAGCATCTTTAAGTATTTCGTTCAATCCGACCGCAGAAAATCCTTTACCCGCCATAATACGCTGACCTGTCGCCAGAATATGCTCGCGGATTTCATTGTTATGTAGTTGCGTTGTAGTATTCATAGGTTCAATCTACCAAGAACTAGACCAGTCGTCTACAGGCAAGATAAAACTATTCCATTTTGCTAACGCTTATTTGTAGATTTCAGCAGTGCCGTACAGATGGTTATCGCCACCGGCTGAAATAATACGGTAAGACGTTGCGCCATGTTCAGTCGCTTTCGCCGCCAGTTTGTCCTGCAGGTCGCTCAAATTGCTTCCGACAGCTGAAGCGTTGATCACCCCAATACTTTGTCCCTTCACAGGTACAGCGTTGACTTCGGTCGCGGCAAAAGTGGCAAAAGAAGCGGCAGTCAGTACGATGACGGCAAAGGCTTTATTTAATTTTTTCATGATTATATCCTCATTAAATTATTTTTAAGCACACGTTAAACGTGGGCAAGGGTAGGCACTGAATTCTTTTTAAAATTCGTTCAATGCCTGGGAAACGGGTATAAATGGGGACCCTGTATGTCCCTTATCGCATTACTCTTCAATGAATCTCAGCAGGTCTTCATTAATCGTCCCGGCTTGGGTGATTGTCATCCCGTGGCCAAATCCAGCATAGACCTTGAGCTGCGCATCTTTGACAAGTTGCGCGGACAGAATGGCAGAGTCAGCCAGCGGAACGATCTGATCGTCATCACCATGCATGATCAGGGTTGGCACATCGATTTTCTTGAGGTCATCAGTGAAATCAACCTCAGAGAACTGTTTGATACAGTCATATTGACCTTTGATCCCACCCCGCATCCCCTGAAGCCAGAAGCTTTCTCTCACACCCTCAGAAGGCGTCTCTGACGAACGGTTATAGTTGAAAAACGGCGTGGTTAAATCCTTGTAGAACTGAGAACGATCTTTTTCGACCGCAGCACGGATGCCATCAAACACTTCCATAGGCAGACCGCCAGGATTTTTCTCACTTTGCAGCATAACCGGAGGTACTGCGCCGATAAGAACGGCTTTGCTGACGCGTGCCGAGCCATACGTTCCGATATAGCGTGCGACTTCACCACCGCCGGTCGAGTGTCCAACCAGAACAACATCGTTGAGGTCTAACTGTTCGATGAGTGATGATAAATCTTCAGCGTAGGTATCCATATCATTGCCGTCCCACGTCTGACTCGAGTTGCCATGGCTGCGGCGATCGTGAGCGATGACACGGAACCCCTGCTGACCGAAGAACAACATTTGCGCGTCCCATGCATCACTTGATAATGGCCAGCCGTGGGAGAAAATAATGGTTTGTCCCTTGCCAAAGTCTTTGTATGCAATCTTAGAACCGTCTTTCACCTGAATAGTTTTCATCTCTTTATTCTCTTTTCTGTTGGCGACGCCTCATGGGCGGAACATTTGATTTAAAAGTATTTTTCTTCGTATATTTACTTTTACACTGGGCGGTCATTGACAGAATGACTGGCCTAGAAAGCATTTAACTGATGTTTACTGAGATAAGCTTTGTGCCGCTTTCTCGATCAGGGTCGCAATTTTTTCCGGTTGCGATGCGTAAATGGCATGGTTACCTTTCAATTCAGTGACGGTGCTGTGCGCGCGTTTAGCCATGAAGCGCTCCAGTTCTGGATTAATAGCACGATCCTGCGTCGCCACGACGGCCCAGCTTGGCTTCGTTTTCCATGCAGGAACGCCTGCCGGGGCAGCGAATGCTGCTACTGCGGTCATGACTTGAGATTGCGCCAACAGATTTGTCTCTTTGACCGGCAAGTCAGCGGCAAAGTCAGCGTGGAAATTTTCCGGTTTGATATAAAGGAAGTGATCTGGCGTTTCAGTAATTGACTGAGCGGCTGGCGGATATTTTTTGGCCAGACTCAGCAATGATTCACCTTGCTCCGGCTGGAACGCTGCGATGTAAACCAGCCCCGCAACAGAGGGATCATTTCCCGCGTCACTGATGATCATCCCGGCGTAGCTATGGCCAACCAGCAGTGATTTACCACTTTGTAATGCCAGAACGCGTCGAGTCGCCGCGACATCATCAGCCAGCGAGGTTTGCGGCTCCTGAACAATCGACACTTTGTAGCCCGCTTTATTCAGAATGTGAGCCACCGGATCCCAACCTGAACCATCAACAAAAGCGCCATGTACCAGAACGATGTTTTTTACCGGCGCAGCCATTGAAGACTGAGCATAAACAGACAGAACCAGGCTTAAAGCCAGCGTGGTCAATGATTTTTTAAACATGATGTATTTCCTTCAATTGTCATTTTTTAAGTTAATACCCTGACCTCCTGGCTCCCTGCCTTACAGGCCAGCGGACGGACATTCAGGTGTGTAATGTTGTCCAGATTTGCTCAGTGGGGGAGGGCTTAAAGAACTCCCTCCCCACGTGATTAACCGTTATGCACCCAGCTGTTTAATCAGTTCTTCTGCCGCCTCGGTAGAGGAGGTTGGGTTTTGCCCGGTGATCAGCAGGCCGTCAGTAACAACATAAGAACTCCAGTCCGCCCCTTTCGAGTAAATGCCGCCTTTGGCAATCAGCTCGTCTTCTACCAGGAAAGGCACAATCTGCGTCAGGCCCACGGCGTCCTCTTCGCTGTTGGTAAAACCGGTGACCTTACGGCCTTCTACCAGCGGTTTTCCCTCCGGGGTTTTGACATGGCGCAGCACGCCAGGCGCATGGCAGACCAGAGCGACGTGTTTGTTTGCCGCCAGGAAGGCTTCGATAAGGGCGATGGAGTGTTTATCTTCGGCCAGGTCCCACAGAGGGCCGTGACCACCCGGATAAAAAACGGCGTCGTAATCAGCCTGTGAAACGCTGTCGAGACGAACCGTTGACGCCAGGTGTGCTGTTGCTTCGGGGTCTGCCTCAAAGCGGTGGGTTAGCTCGGTCTGGAAGTCAGGCTCATTACTTTTTGGGTCTAACGGCGGGTTACCGCCTTTCGGTGAAGCCAGCGTAATTTCTGCGCCAGCGTCTTTAAAGGCGTAGTAAGGTGCAGCCAGCTCTTCCAGCCAGAAGCCGGTTTTGCGGCCGGTGTCACCCAGTTTGTCGTGTGAGGTTAAGACCATCAGAATTTTCATCATTACTCTCCAGTATTTCAAAGTGATAGTAGAATTAGACCAGTCGTCTAATTAGTTCTTAAATAAAAATGTTTCACCTGTGCCTGTTATTCCGGCCAACTCTGCGTGCTGTTTGATTTTTTCGGAACGGCTGTCGTGCTATGTCGCTTAGTCGCCGTTGCCATATAAGTAAGCTAACACTGAATAGACCGGTCGTCTACAGATAGTTAATAAAACTTTTTGGTCTTTTATGTGCCAGGCACCTTCTCATAGCAGATGCCTGTCACGATGAGATAAACCACTCATTTTACTGCTTATTCAACTGCGTTTTTTCACGTATCGATAATGCACTTAGTCAACTTTCTTTGCCCAAACTGCCTGAGCATTTGTGAATTCACGCAGGCCAAAGTGCGAGAGTTCGCGACCATACCCACTTTTTTTCACACCACCAACCGGGATGCTGGCATTAGTGGCAGAAAATCCGTTGATGAATACGCCTCCGGTTTCTAAGCGCCGCGCGATTCGCTGGGCACGGGAAACATCGCTGGTCCAAAGGTTGCCCCCTAAGCCGTAATCGCTGGTATTTGCCAGCTCAATGGCATGCTCGACGTCATCTGCGATAGTAATGGCTGCAACAGGGCCGAAGGTTTCCTCATCAAATGCAGCCATTCCCGGGCCTACTTCGCCCAATACGGTAGGCTCATAGAAGTTGCCGGGGCCCGAGATTTTGTTCCCCCCAAGAAGAAGTGTCGCGCCGGCTGCGAGAGTTCGTTCTACTTGATGATGTAATTCATCACGCAAATCTTTTCGCGCCATGGGCCCGATTCTATTTTGCGGGTCCAGCGGATCGCCAACGTTCAACAGTCTGACGGCCGCGATGAATTTTTGTGTGAATTCCTCCGCGATGGGTTTTTCCAAAATAAACCGTTTCGCGGCTAAGCACACCTGGCCCGCATTTTGGAATCGCGCTTCAACACCCGCTTTAACAGCCAAATCAATATTGGCGTCAGCGAGCACAATAAATGCGTCTGATCCACCTAGCTCAAGCAAGCTTTTTTTCAATGCTTTGCCTGCAATCGCCGATACGGCAGAACCCGCCCGCATACTCCCCGTCAATGTCACTGCTGCAATGCGATCATCCTCAATCACTTCTGCAACCGTTTCGTTATCAGCAATAAGATTGGCGAATAAACCTTTAGGGAAGCCTGCACTCTCATAAGCATCCTGCAAAGCATAGGCAGAGCCCATCACATTGGGCGCGTGCTTGAGGATAAAACCGTTACCCGACAGCATAATCGGGCCCGAAGCGCGAATGACCTGCCATAAAGGGAAGTTCCAGGGCATGACGGCCAAAATAGATCCAATCGGCAGATAGGAGACATGTACCTGATCGTCATTTTCGACAGAAACAGGCTCATCTGCGAGGATTGCCGGGCCATTGGTGGCAATCCAATCAATAGTCGCTGCACACTTCTCGACTTCTGCGCGGGCAGCCGCGAGGGTTTTTCCCATTTCAGCGGTGATGATCCCTGCCAAATTTTCTGAGCGCTCGCGCAGAATCGCGGATAAACGACGATAAGCTTCTACGCGTTTAGACATGGGAGTAGCACGCCACAGGCGAAAAGCCGTGTTATTACCTGCCAGCATGCCTTCTACTTCGTCTGCAGTTTGGAATGCATAAGTCGCGATCAACTCGTCCGTCGCAGGATTACGTGAAGTCGCGACATCAATAGTAGAAAGCGTATTCTGTGTGACATGTTGGGATGACATAGTTTTTGCCTCATAAACGGTTTAAGAGAAGCACGTTGTGTGCTTCGATAAAATCCAGTTTAGGCAGGTCGAATCATCCCTGGAAGGCGTCTTGTTATCCTATGACTGGGAGTCACAGGCAACGTGCCGGGGAATATAGGTCACCAGAGAGAGGTCGGGTCTCCCCTCTGGCGTGAGTGCAACGTAGGTAAATTCAATATGTCCGGAAGTGGGATGCAAAAGCCGCTTGCTCCCCTCTCCCATGCCTTTCACTTCCGTATCCAGCCACCACTCCTTGAATTCCGGGCTTTTTTCAGAGAGTTCTTCAATGAGATGGTCAAAAGGCTTTTTGTCCTGAGCATGGGCACGTGACGCGCGGAAAACGGAGATCATCCCTCGTGCCATCTGCTCCCAATCCAGGATCTGCGTGCGATACGGACGATATAGAAACAGCAGTCGCAACGTATTACGCTCATGAGGTTCCAGCGATCCATAATCAATAAACAAATCAGCAATAGCATCATTCCAGGCGAGAATATCAAGTCGGGCATTTCTCACATATGCCGGAATGGGATCGATAGCGCGCACTAAACTTTTCAGGCCATCACTCACACCATCCGCGAGGGGATGGGGTACCGGCTCTTCGCGCGGTGAAAGGGCAAAAAGATGGGATGATTCGATTCTGTTAAGTTTAAGAACTTTGGCTATACGCTGGAGTGCATCTGCCGAAGGTTTAATCTCTCTCCCCTGCTCAAGCCAGGTATACCAACTCACACTGACTCCAGCCAGGACGGCGACTTCCTCACGACGTAAACCGGGTGTACGGCGAATACCCTGTTGCATGCCGAAGTCCTGAGGATTAAGGCGTGCGCGCCGGCTTACAAGGAAAGCACCGAGTTCACGACGTTGCTCTGAAGTGGTTTTTTTAACCATAATAGCCTGCCTATAAATGTGCCTGTTGTGCCAACGCTTCATCAAGATGCTGATGAATCTCTTCTTTCTTCATCTGAACCCTATGCTCAACGGAATGATTTATACACAAAATCCTTCATTTAGCTGTCTGGCAACACTGTTAAGTCTTTGCTGGTTGTGAACCGATAAGTCAGTTCCTTTTGGAAAATATTGTCTGAGCAGCCTGTTCGTATTTTCATTTGAGCCACGTTGCCACTACCGGATGCGAGGTAGGGAATGGTAAAGCGACCCCTGAAAACATTATGCTTTCGCATTTTTACACAGCCTGGGCCGCTAGCAAACGCTGAGAGAACGTCTGATCGTGCTAAAAAAGCTGCGACTTCGATATCGAGCGCATCCTATAAGTTAGGATTTCACTGCTGAGCGCAAGAACTCAACAAATGCGCGTACTCGCGCCGATAGATGACGATTCTGGGGGTAGAGAATCGAAAAAGGGCGAGAGCAGCCGCTGTATTTTTGAAGGACCTCTACAAGGTCTCCACGCCTTAAAGCGTCCCCCACTGCAAAGCGATAGGTTTGATAAAGGCCTCCGCCCGCGTTAACCCAAGCGACAGCCCCTAACGCATCATTATGTACGCGCATCCGGCTCGTTATCTGTTTCTCGATTGAAGTACCTAATTCATCGGTGAACAGCCACTGCAGCGGGCGCCCTGTATTCGGTGATATGTACTGGATGCAATCGTGTTGATTGAGCTCATCAATACGGTATGGTTCACCTTTTTTTGCAAGATATGTCGGAGTTCCAAATACCCCAAGCGAGGCGTCCTCAAGCTTTAAGGCGACAAGACGCGAATCTTGCGGAACGCCTAGCCTGATTGCCAGGTCGAAGCCTTCTTCAACAAAGTCGATTATTTTGTCCGAGATACTAATCTCGATATCGATCTGCGGATAAAGATCAGTGAACTTGGGCATCAAGGGTAAAAGGCGAAACGTTCCGTAAGCAGCACTGACGCTAATGCGTAGCGGTCCGCTAGGGACGGTTTGTGAACCCGTGATCGCTCGCTCAGCCTCGGCGATTTGCTCAAGCGCTAGATGACATTCTTTCCAATAGAGCTCGCCCTCCGTTGTAAGCTTGACGGCGCGGGTGGTCCGAAAAAAAAGACGTACTCCGAGGCGCTGCTCGAGCCGACTGATCGACCGACTGACTGCGGCCGGCGTCAGACCGAGAGTCTCAGCCGCACTGGTGAAGCTGCCGGTCTCCGCTGCTCTGCAGAACTGTTCAATACTGCCAAGCTGAAGTGGGTTACCTGCTGCCATATTGATTACCATTTGTAATAAATGAATTGATTATTACATGGTTTATCAACCAGGAACAACGCATTAAAGTACGTCTACAGCTTCAGCAACACCGTGACAAGGCCGCGCTACTCAAGCAGTGCACGGTTTTGACCTACACCTCAATTTACTTTTAGGAGCGACACAATGACTAGCAAACTGAACGTTTTTACTTCGCCTTCGGCTTTCCCTAACCCACAGCGCCTGCGCCTGTTCATGCATGAAAAGGGAATCGCTGATCAGTTCCAGGAGACTATTTACGACATGACGCCGGTTGGCGAACAGCGTGGATGGCGTCACTTGAAAATGAATGCTTGGGGTGAGACGCCGACTCTCGAGCTCGCTGACGGTAGCTATATCTCCGAAACTGCAGCTGTCGTCCGTTACCTGGACCAGTCCTACCCCGGCCGCAAGATCATGGGGGATACGCCGCTGGAACAGGGCTTGGACAACATGTGGGATAACCGCATCTGGGTTCACATCCTGTATCGAATCGTCACGGCTTTCCACGTTCTGCATACCGGTCTCGGCTTCAAACTCGAATTGACGAAGAACGAAGCTTGGGGCGAACACTGCCGTAAAGAGGCGTTGGCCCATGCTGCACTGGTCAACAAACATCTTTCAGACGGACGCCAATGGCTGCTGGGGGGCGACGAGCCTACTTTCGCCGACATCACGCTGGCAACCGCGATCGCGTTCTCGAAGTTCCCGGTGAATGCTACGCCGCTGGACGAACGTTTCGAGTTCCTGGACGCATACTGGCAGCGCTGGCAGCAGCGTCCAAGTTTCCAGGCTGCATATGCAGACCGTAGCAGCGGTATCCCTGAGCTCGAAAACAAGGCGTGATCTAACTTTAAAGTCGCGCGAAATCCACGGTTGGATTTAGCGCGATCGAAGAGGCCTACTTTGGGCGGTATGAGTATTCAGGAATTTGCAGCGCTTCCCTGCGAACGAAAACGCTATGTTGGCAACGGTTTTTAGGGTTTGCAAATGCGTGCAGCGCATGGAGTAACAATCAAAGTGCGCATAATCATAATTATGTTAAAATAACCCACTCTCTCCCAAAAATTCCTCACTTCACTGTAGATGATTCTTTTTTACTAACTTTATATAATGGGACTTATATAAAGTTAGCCATCTACTGGGATGGCTGGTATTCTATCCAGTAGTTACAGATGCAAATGATTCTTCACCGTGGATCGCGTACAGATACCGCTACGTGAAATCTGCAAGGTAAATCCCCTGCATCTTTATCAGAATCCACGTAGCGTTGTCAGTCACCGGGAGTTCGCTTTCTAAGCTATCTATGGGTAAATTAACACCAACGAACCAGATGCTGCCTGTTATCCAGGCCGAAGAAGATGTTCTGGACAGGCTTAAGGAGTTTGTCCAGGATCGGGAAGCCTTTTCACCCAATACCTGGCGGCAACTGATGAGCGTAATGCGGATCTGCCACAGATGGTCGATAGATAATCGCCGCCCATTTTTGCCTATGCTTCCGGCCGACCTTCGCGATTACCTGAACTGGCTGCAAGAAAACGGCCGAGCTTCTTCAACGATTGCGACACATGGATCTTTGATTTCGATGTTACACCGTAACGCCGGTCTTACACCGCCAAACGCTTCCCCTCTGGTTTTCCGGGCGGTGAAGAAGATAAATCGTGTTGCTGTCGTTACTGGCGAACGTACTGGCCAGGCCGTGCCCTTTCGTCTTGAGGATCTTCTTGAGCTTGATGCATTATGGTCTGGTCCTGCATCACTTCGCCAAAAACGTGATCTGGCTTTTCTGCATGTCGCTTACAGTACTTTGCTGCGTGTCAGTGAAATATCCCGTCTCCGCGTTCGCGATATCTCCAGGGCAACAGATGGCAGGATCATCCTTAACGTGAGCTATACCAAAACGATTGTTCAGACTGGCGGGCTGATCAAATCTCTCAGTTCGCAATCCTCGCACCGGTTGTCAGAATGGTTATCGTTGTCTGGTATTAGCACTGAACCTGATGCCTTTCTTTTTTGTCCGGTGCACCGTTCGGGTAGCGCAACTTTTTCAATCACCCGTCCGCTGAGCACGCCGGCGATGGAATCCATTTTTGCAAATGCCTGGCGTACGGTGGGTGCAGCAGAAACCCTCAGCCCAAATAAGGGGCGCTATAAACAGTGGACCGGTCACAGTGCGCGCGTAGGCGCTGCCCAGGATATGGCAGGCCGTGGTTATGCGGTCGCTCAGATTATGCAGGAAGGAACCTGGAAAAAACCTGAAACTTTAATGCGTTATATCCGTAACCTTCAGGCGCATGAAGGGGTTATGATTGATCTGATGGAAAAAAAACCATCAGGACAAAATTAATTAAATATGAATTCATAAAAAATAAGTATGAATTATGATTTTAATCTATCTGTTACTTCACTCAGAAACGTGCTGGGCCAGGATGG
>NZ_JAFMOS010000495.1 GCF_019049755.1 Rahnella perminowiae | reverse complement strand
ATTTCTTTCAGTCTTTCGGCTAACAACTTCCCCCGCCAGCCACTGATTAATTCCGGCTGTGATTCTTTATCTTTTAACTTCCAGTGATAGGTCAGTAACTGATTAATCTGGCGACGTGAAGCCAGCATTTCCACGCTCAGTTTGCTTTCCTCACTGACAGTCTGAATGAGTGCTTTAATATCCTTAAACACTTTGCGGTAACCCGGCTGGTCAATCAGGTTCAGAACCGGTGCGGGGAGTTCAGTTTCCTCCAGTGCATGAGATTCTTCCACCAGCGCCAGCAACGTACGTCCGTGATAGCGAATTTCCGGACCACTCAGACCCAGCGCTTCCAGCTCCCCCAGCGACGTTGGCTGATAGCGCGCCACCTGCCAGAGGTTTTCCTCACGTACGACAAAATTAACGGCCAGATCACGCTGGCGGGCCTGGTTAAGGCGCCACGCGGCTAACAATTTCAGGCAACCCAGCTGACGCGGACGCAACTGAAAAGCGTTACTGATTTCCAGATAAGCCAGTTCCGGTTGCAGCACCTCTTTACGACGCCGGCACAGGGCAAGGCATTCATCCAGTGCAGCGTCCATCCACCCTGCTTCCCGGGTTTCGCGCATCAGTTGATCGGCCAGCGGCAGCAAATACCACACATCTGCAGCGGCATAGACGCACTGTTTTTCGCTCAGCGGACGGGCGATCCAGTCGGTGCGCGATTCACTTTTATCCAGCTCGACGCCGGTGGTTTCCGCCACCAGACGCGCAAAACCACAGGATAATGGGCGCCCGCTGAAGGCGGCGAGGATCTGCGTGTCAATCAGCGGCGAAGGCATCACCCCGAAGGCATTCAGAAACACTTCAAGGTCTTCACTGCCTGCGTGAAGGAATTTGATAACATCAGGGTTAACCAGCAAATCGATGAAAGGTTGCCAGGCGGTGATCGGCAAAGGGTCAATCAGCGTCAGACGTTCGCCATCAAATAGCTGGATGAGCCCCAGTTGCGGGTAGTAAGTGCGGGTGCGGACAAATTCGGTATCCAGCGCAATTTTACTGTGCGCTTTTGCCTGAAGACAAACTTGCTCAAGCGCGTCATTGGTGGTGATCAACTGATAATTCAAAACGTCATTCTCTTAATCATTACTGCGTTATAACGTGACAACGCCGGACAGCGCCGGCGTTATGAATCTGACTCTTTCTGACTGAACAGGCAATCTGCTATGCCGCATCCTGCTTCGGACGGGCTTTAGGTTTCACCTGCTCGTCACGAAGTTCCCTTCTGAGGATTTTACCGACATTTGACTTCGGCAACTCATCGCGGAACTCAACAATCTTCGGTACTTTGTAACCGGTTAATAACCGGCGGCAATGTGCGAGTAGCTCTTCGCTGGTCAGTGAGGCGTCTTTCTTCACCACGCAAATTTTGACGATTTCACCCGACGACTCATTCGGCACACCAATGGCGGCAACTTCGAGTACCTTGTCATGTTGTGAAACCACCTCTTCAATTTCGTTAGGGTAAACATTGAAACCGGAAACCAGAATCATGTCTTTTTTACGATCGACAATCCGTAAGAAGCCCTGCTCATCCACTGTAACGATATCGCCCGTCGATAACCAGCCATCTTTTAGCACCTCGTCGGTGGCGGCAGGGCGTTGCCAGTAACCCAGCATAACCTGTGGACCTTTGACCCACAGCTCTCCAGGCTGGCCCGGTGCAACATCCTGTCCGTTATCATCCACAAGACGGACTTCCGTGGACGGGACCGGCAGGCCGATACTGCCACTGTAATGTTTCAGATCATACGGATTGCCCGCCACCAGGGGTGAACATTCTGTCAGCCCGTAACCTTCCAGCAGATGTTTACCGGTCAGCTTTTCCCACTTCTCAGCCACTGATTTCTGCACCGACATTCCGCCGCCGACCGAAAGACGCAGCGAGGAGAAATCAAGCTCACGGAAATCTTCATTATTGAGCAACGCGTTGAACAACGTATTTACACCGCTGATGGCGGTGAACGGATATTTACCGAGCTCTTTGACCATCCCCGCGACATCGCGCGGGTTGGTGATAAGCAGGCTCTTACCCCCCAGTTCAAGAAACAGCAGGCAATTCACTGTCAGGGCGAAAATGTGGTACAGCGGGAGCGCGGTCACTACCAGCTCATGCCCCGGCTGTAACAATGGCGCATAGGCTGCTTTCGCCTGCTCCAGATTCGCCTGCATGTTACGGTGAGTCAGCATCGCCCCTTTCGCCACCCCTGTGGTTCCACCGGTATATTGCAGGAACGCCAGATCATCATTAATGATTTCAGGTTTGATGTATTGCAGACGACGCCCGCGCTGTAAGGCGGTGCGGAAGGAAATCGCGTTCGGCAAGTGGTATTTCGGCACCAGCCGTTTGATATATTTCACCACAAAGTTAACCAGGGTACCCTTCGCCGCAGAAAGCTGATCGCCCATCCGGGTGAGGATCACATGCTTAATCTGGGTTTTGTACACCACTTTTTCCAGGGTATGGGCGAAGTTGGAAACAATCACAATGGCACTGGCACCGCTGTCGTTAAGCTGATGCTCAAGTTCGCGCGGCGTATACAGCGGATTGACGTTGACCACCACCATACCGGCGCGCAATACACCAAACAGGGCAATCGGATATTGCAGCAAATTAGGCATCATCAGGGCAACGCGATCGCCCTTTCTGAGTCCCAGTTCATTTTGTAAATAGGCGGCGAAAGCACGGCTGCGCTCTTCGAGCTTGCGGTAAGTCATCACCTCGCCCATGTTGATAAATGCCGCGTTGTCTGCGTAACGCAGTGTGGCATTTTCAAACATCTCGACCAGCGAACTGTAGCGGTCTGGATCGATGTTCTCAGGAACATCTGCCGGATATCGTTTTAGCCAAACCTTTTCCAAGGTATCACTCCTGAAATCATGTTCTGTTGCCGTCTCTATTCGACGAGTTTTATCACGTCTTTAACAATATTTTAACTCAGCTTACCAGTTGCGTTTCAAACAATGTCGAGGTTGAGAGGCGGGTCACTTTTTCTGCGCCCTGACTTTGCCAAACCGTCCATGGCAAAAAATAAAAAGGCGGCAATTAAGCCGCCTTAACAACGATCTTTTCTTCATGTCATTTCTTTGGCAGCGGCACAACCCCATGTGCCGCTGCCGGTTTTACTGCCGCCGGGCGTGGTGCGCCACGAGCAGGCGGTGCGCCGTGCGGCGGAGGCGGTCTACTCGGTGACGACGTTTTCGACCCGTGCCGGTGCGGCGTTATACCAGCCTGGCCCCCAGCCGGGACCAAACCCTCGCCCCCAGGAATCATAAGGTCCACCAAAACCATAGCCCCACGGACCGATAGGTTGCGGAGGCATAACGACTTGTTGCTGTATCCGCCAGCGTTTGTAGCTGTTGACATTAACGGTGACGAAATCATAAGACGTCTGGCCGATGGTGCCTTTTTCCACACCGGTAATAGGCCCGACGACGGTCACCAGTTGATTACGGTAATCCACCGGATCCACAAAGCCGTTAATGTAGGCCATGATACGCCCGCGCGATGCCGCCCCTAAAATCGGACGAGCACCGTCATCCAGCGGAACGGTGGCGATTTCCAGACGCGTCCTGTTTTGCAGGTTGGTCACAGAGATTACTTTTCCGCCAAAACGCGACTCCTGGCCGACATACAAACCAGGCGCACCTTGTACGGCCTGTAAATTCATTTGCGGCGTAGCCGTCGTACCCCGAATCTCATCGGGTACCGTGACACAACCGGATAATACCAGCACACTGAGCGCCACGGCACTCAGCGCCATTTTCTTACCCGCAATACCTGATAACTGCTGAACAACAGACCACTTACGCATTACGATGACTCCTGTGCAAACTCTTCATTTTGACCGTCTTTTGATGCACAAGTTGCCATCGTTTATCGGCCCGGCAGCTTTTTCCACGTAACTTCATTACGCAGGTAAGTCGGTTCAGCGTCTTGCGGATTAACGCGAACACCGTTTTCCCAGAGCCGGAGCGCCATCGGCAGCATGTCTTCCGCCTGTGGCAGTAACATTTTGCCATCAAATAATTCCACCACCGGCGATTCACCCAGTAAATCTGGGTAAGCTTCCCAGCCGGTGCCTACTGTGGCAAAACGCCCGGTTAACTCACCTGCACGCGCCAGAAGCTGTTCAGGTTTGATGACCTTTTCGGTATTCTCGCCGTGCCAGACACCTTGTACATCACGGGTAAATTCCCCCCAGTACACTTCGCCCATACGTGCATCAATGGCGGCAAGCACACGATCAGCGCCGGTCTGGCGATAAGCACCCTGCGCCATCGTTTGCAACGTTGAGACAGGTAACAAAGGCAGTTCCGCGCCAAGCGATAAGCCTTGGGCAATACCAATACCGATGCGCACGCCGGTGAAACTGCCCGGGCCTCGGCCGAAAGCCAGTGCGTCGAGTTGTTTCAGGGAAAGTCCCGCTTCGGCGAGAATTTGCTGCACCAGCGGCAAAATACGCTGCGTATGTTCGCGGGCGCAGAGTTCGAAATGAGCGAGCGTTTCGCCCTGATTGTAAAGCGCAACCGAACAGGCTTCTGTCGCCGTATCAATTGCTAAAATTCGCGTGGACATGCCAGACCTCAGGCGGGGAGATTAATAAGTTATACCCTAAATACTTCGAGTTGCAGGGAGACCACAAGCTCGTGAATCCCCGGGAACTTAGATAACTAAGTGACTGGGGTGAGCGAGCGCAGTCAACGCATCTGCAACGTGAAATGTGACGGGTATAAGAGCCTTTTTCGGGGCGGCATCTTAGCATAAACAAAGGGCTAATTCTGCTCTTCGGCGTTCTGTAAAAAGCGAATCGCGTGTGTGAGATCACGGGTACGTGGTGTGGGCGGCAAACTGTTGAGGAAAACTTCGCCATAAGGGCGCATAACCAACCGGTTATCACAAATCACCATCACACCACGGTCATCCGTATCACGGATCAAACGTCCGACGCCCTGCTTAAGGGTGATAACAGCATCCGGGAGTTGTACGTCATTAAACGGATCTCCGCCGCGCAGACGGCAATCTTCAATACGGGCTTTTAGCAACGGATCGTCAGGGGACGTGAACGGCAATTTGTCGATAATCACGCATGACAGCGTGTCCCCGCGCACGTCCACGCCTTCCCAGAAACTGCTGGTGGCAACCAGTAACGCATTACCGGCTTCGACAAATTGCGCCAGCAGCTGACCTTTACTGGTTTCACCCTGCAATAAAACCGGCAGCGTCAGGCTGGCCCTGAACTCTTCTGCCAGCTCGCGCATCATTTTATGAGACGTGCACAGGAAGAAACAGCGGCCTTTGTTGGCTTCGATAAGCGGGCGCAGCATACGTGCCAGCTGTTTTGCACCGCCCTGCACATTCGATTCGGGCAAAAAGCGCGGAACACATAACAGAGCCTGTCTGGCGTAATCAAACGGGCTCGGCAGCAACAACGTTTCTGCCTCATCCAGACCCAGCCGTTCCGTAAAATGATGCAACTGGTCGTTCACCGACAACGTTGCAGAGGTGAAAATCCATGCCCCCGGTTTTTCTTTCATCATTTCGCTGAACTTGTCAGTCACCGACAACGGCGTCAGCGCCAGGACGAAATGACGTGAATTGCATTCGTACCAGTAGCTGTAACCGGGGATCGACACATCTTTCAGGCGCTTGAGACGGTTGCGGTAAAGCGTGGCGCGCTCGAAAGCGGCATCCAGCAGCGCAGAACGGCCGAGAGAGAGTTTGACCACGTCATAACAAAGTTCCAGCGCGTCATCAAGCAACAGTAAGGCGCGCTGAATGGCCGGCTGGCTAAGGACATCACGAAGATTGCCGCGAAATCCGGGCTCACCGAGCGCCAGACGGAAATCCATCGTGCTCTGGCTTAACCGGTCAGCGCTTTTCTGCAATTGCACAGAGTCACGGACCTCAGTCCGGTAAGCAATAGTGATGTCTTTCGCCATATCAAGCAGTTGGCGGCTGGTGACTTGCTGACCAAAATACTGGCTGGCAATATCTGGGATCTGATGGGCTTCGTCGAAAATCATCACGTCAGCTTCGGGGATCAGCTCGCCAAAGCCGCTCTCTTTCACCACCATGTCCGCCATAAACAGATGATGGTTTACCACCACCACATCGGCGTCCATCGCCTTACGGCGGGCTTTCACCACAAAACATTCTTTGTAAAGCGGGCAGTCACTACCCAGACAGTTATCGTTAGTACTGGTTACCAACGGCCAGACAAAGCTGTCTTCCGGCACCACGGTGCAGGTGCTGATATCACCCTCTTCCGTACTGCTTGACCAGTGACGCAGATGCGCCAGTTCACTGAGTGCCTGGCTGGCCAGATCGCCGCCGGAAAGCGATTGCTGCTCCAGCCGTTCCAGGCACAAATAGTTTGAGCGCCCTTTCAGCAGGGCCAGACGGCCTTTGAAGTTCAGCGCACTGGCAACTTTGGGCAAATCGCGGGAATACAGCTGATCTTGTAAGTTTTTCGAACCGGTGGAAATAATGACTTTTTTGCCGGAACGCAATGCGGGTGCCAGATACGCATAGGTTTTACCGGTCCCGGTTCCGGCTTCCACCACCAGCCCTTGTTTACCGCTGATGGCTTTGCTGACAGCCTGCGCCATCAGGCGCTGAGGTTCACGGGGTTTAAAACCTTCAATTTTCTGCGCCAGTGCGCCGTCTGTTGCGAAATCGTCTGTCACTGCGTCTCTCTGCCTGTACGGATCAGCAGTGATTATGCCAATCCCCCGGCCCGACTACCACCGCCATCTGTCAATCCAACGTATTCATGCTTTGTGATACCCTTAGCGGCATCATAAAAAAGTCACTAACGGGAGCTATAAACATGACCATCGAGCGTATCCGCCCTGAGCCACGGATGTCCGACATCGTTATCCATAACAACACCATTTACTACACGGCGGTACCGGAAAATCTGGACGCGGATGCAAAAGATCAGACAGCGGAAACGCTGGCGATCATTGACGCCGCGCTGGCGGAAGCAGGCTCAGACAAGAGTAAAATTCTTGATGCCACCTTGTTTCTGGTCAATAAAGATGATTTCCCGGCAATGAATGAAGCCTGGGACGCATGGGTATCGCCGGGCAATGCACCGGTGCGCTGTACGGTGCAGGCCAACCTGATGAACCCGAAGTATAAAATTGAAATTAAAATCATTGCCGCACGCTAATTGCTGATCAGCAGATATAAAAAAACCTCCCGCAGGAGGTTTTCATTCTTCGTACGTCGCAGTTTTAGATGGTAGCACCAGCAACCGCTTCTTTTGCCAGTTCAGTGATACGTGCGTAATCACCACTTTCCAGCGCATCAGCTGGCACCAGCCATGAACCACCGATACACAACACACTTTTCAGCGCCAGGTAATCACGATAGTTCTTCGGTGAAATCCCGCCGGTCGGGCAGAAACGCACCTGCGGGAACGGACCGGCAATCGCCTGCAACGCTTTCACGCCGCCATTGGCTTCAGCCGGGAAGAATTTAAATTCACGCAGACCGGCATCCAGCCCCATCATCAGTTCGGATACGGTGCAGATCCCCGGAATTAAAGGAATAGAACCGGCATTGGCTGCTTTCAGCAGAGCATCAGTCAGGCCAGGGCTAATCGCAAACTGGGCACCCGCTTCGGTCACTTCAGCCAGTTGCTCAGGATTGAGCACAGTCCCGGCGCCAATGATAGCGTCCGGTACTTCTTTGGCAATGGCGCGGATCGCATCCATTGCGCATGGGGTACGCAACGTTACTTCCAGCACACGTACGCCGCCAGCGACCAATGCTTTGGCCAGCGGAACGGCATGCTCCAGTTTGTTGATAACAATCACAGGAACAACCGGCCCTGAGGTCAGAATTTGTTCCGCGCTTGTTTTCCAGTTTTTCATCTTTTTCTCCATTTATGCCCGCAGGCACCGTTGTGATTGATGGCGCGCCCCTGCCACAGGGACCGGCAGAGACTTTCTCCGCCAGTAACCGACCACACCCGATTGGACGATACTTCTCTCCCCGTCATATCTGAAGCCGCAGCGGCTGTGCGTGTTAACCCGAATCAAGGACGCATGTCAGCTCACCGGGTCTCACTTACTTGCCGCCTTGCGGCGACTTCATTTATCTGGGGGAGCCATGACTCCCTACATTATCCGTTACTCGAATTCGTTCCAGGAACGCCCGTCGCGGGTGATCATCGCCACAGAAGCGACGGGTCCCCAGGTCCCGGACTGATACGGTTTTGGTGCTTCGCTCTCTGCCGCCCATGCGTTCATGATGGAGTCAACCCACTTCCAGGCCTCTTCCACTTCATCACGACGCACAAACAACGCCTGGATCCCGCGCATGGTTTCCAGCAGCAGACGCTCGTAAGCATCGGCAATATGCTGTTCATTAAAGGTTTCAGTAAAGCTCAGATCCAGCTTGGTCGTTTGCAGACGATGCTTGTGTTCAAGACCTGGCACTTTGTTCAGCACTTCGATCTCAATACCTTCGTCCGGTTGCAGACGAATGGTCAGTTTGTTCTGCGGCAGTTGCTGGTAAGAATCACGGAACAGGTTCAGCGCAGGATTTTTGAAATACACCACGACCTCTGAACACTTGCTCGGCAGACGTTTACCGGTACGCAGATAAAACGGCACTCCTGCCCATTGCCAGTTGTCGATATCCACACGAATAGACACGAAGGTTTCGGTGCTGCTGGTTTTTTTCGCCCCTTCTTCTTCCAGATAACCGGGAACTTTTTTGCCCTGCACAAAGCCCGCGGTGTATTGCCCGCGCACCGTGTTTTCACGCACGTTTGACTGGTCGATACGACGCAGGGAACGCAGCACCTTGACTTTTTCATCACGAATACGGTCGGTACTCAGATCAGCCGGAGGCGACATGGCGATCATGGTCAGAATTTGCAGCAGGTGGTTCTGGATCATGTCGCGCATCTGCCCCGCGTCATCGAAGTAACCCCAGCGGCCTTCGATACCGACCTCTTCAGCGACCGTGATCTGCACATGATCGATCGTGCGGTTATCCCAGTTGCTGGCAAACAGATTGTTGGCGAAACGCAGCGCCAGAAGGTTCAGTACCGTTTCTTTACCCAGATAGTGGTCAATACGGTAAACCTGGGACTCAGCAAAGTATTCAGCCACCTGATCGTTGATGACCTGAGAAGACTCCAGAGAGTGTCCCAGTGGTTTTTCCATCACGACCCGCGCAGGCTCTTTGTTCAGTCCTGCTTCACCCAGGCCGCGGCAAATCGCACCAAAGTGACTTGGCGCAATCGCAAAGTAGTTAATGGTAGCGCGGTTTTGCTGGTCGAGCATTTTGCCCAACACTTTGAAATGCTTAACATCGTTGACATCAAGGTTACAGAAATCAAGACGGGCACTGAGTTTATCCCACAGTTCCGGATCAATTTTTTCTTTCATGAAGGTGGTCAGTGCTTCTTTAACCACTTCGGTATAGGCCGCTTTGTCCCATTCCGCACGTCCCACACCGATGATGCGGGTGTCGGGGTGAATGTGACCTGCTTTCTCTAACTGATACAGGGAAGGCAACAGCTTACGGCGCGCAAGATCGCCCTTTGCACCGAAAATTACCAGATCACACGCCTGGGCTGTCTGAGTTACCGCCATGTTCTTCTCCTCAATGCAGGAATACCTAACATATTTCTGGTTGCTGTGCGTGAGCTGCAACTCGAATTATCTCGGGTACATATTGTAATTTTATTTCAGCAACAATGTACTCTGATTGCCTGTGAGCCGTAAACCATGATCTGACAAGGGGATAACTCTGCGTAAAACCTTGTTTTTATCATAAGTATCTCAGCTGCTGTCAAAACCCACAACATTCTGTAATTTTATGACAAAACTGAACAGAATTTACCATACTGAAAGTTAGATCTCGGTCAAACTCTGACAAAAAAAGCGGTTTTTTCGTCTGACTGACGCTGCCAACGGCATTAAGCGCGTAGTATATTTTCATCAAATCACTACGATTTCCTCTTTTCAAAGAAATCGTTGAAACCTATGAGTGTCATGCTTATGAATACATTGGAAAAAATCCAGACCCACCTTGACATTCTGAGTAAGTCAGAACGCAAAGTCGCCGAAGTTATTCTGGCATCTCCGCACATTGCCATTCACTCCAGTATTGCCACTCTCGCCCGCATGGCGGACGTCAGTGAACCTACTGTAAACCGTTTTTGCCGTCGCCTCGACACAAAAGGGTTTCCAGATTTTAAATTACATCTGGCACAAAGTCTGGCAAACGGTACACCTTATGTGAACCGTAACGTGGATGAAAGCGACAGCGTCAGCGCTTACACCAGTAAAATTTTCGAATCAGCCATGGCCAGCCTCGATCAGGTGAAAAACACCCTCGATATTACGGCTATCAACCGCGCGGTCGATTTACTCACCCAGGCAAAAAAGATTTCCTTCTTCGGACTGGGTGCATCAGCCGCCGTGGCGCATGATGCCATGAACAAATTCTTCCGGTTTAACATTCCCGTGGTGTATTTCGATGACATTGTTATGCAGCGCATGAGTTGCATGAATTCCAGCGAAGGCGATGTGGTGGTGTTGATTTCCCACACGGGCCGCACTAAAAATCTGGTCGAGCTGGCGCAACTTGCCCGCGAAAATGACGCCACGGTCATTGCCATCACCTCCTTTAATACGCCACTCGCGCATGAGGCAACGCTGGCTCTGTTACTGGATGTTCCGGAAGATACCGACGTTTATATGCCGATGGTTTCGCGTATCGCACAACTGACGTTGATTGATGTGCTGGCTACCGGGTTTACGTTGCGCCGTGGGACAAAATTCAGAGATAACCTGAAGCGGGTCAAAGAAGCGTTGAAAGAATCGCGCTTTGATAAGGGGATAGTCGTCCCTAACCTGTCAGAATAAGCTCGCCCACGGGTCGGCACATCAAATCATTCACAGAACATATGAACACAGCACCATTGATTTAATAGGGAGTCTGGCGGGAAATCTACGCGCAAAGTGCGCAGGGTAAATGTCAGACATGAGGTCAGCGGGTCACACAGGTGAAACCCTTTTGTATTACAATTACACCTAAACCTAATGTGGGCTCGCTGTTTTTTGCATTACCATTTTTCATCAGTTAACGGAGTTAGGCATGTCCAGAAGGCTCAGAAGAACGAAGATCGTTACCACACTCGGCCCTGCAACTGACCGCGACAATAATCTTGAGAAGATCATTGCTGCTGGTGCAAATGTTGTGCGTATGAATTTCTCCCACGGAACCCCTGAAGATCACATCCTCCGCGCTAACAAAGTCCGTGAAATAGCCGCGCGTCTCGGCCGCCACGTCGCGATCCTTGGCGATCTGCAAGGCCCAAAAATCCGCGTATCAACCTTTAAGGAAGGTAAAGTTTTCCTCAATATCGGCGACAAATTCCTGCTTGATGCCAATATGAGTAAAGGTGAAGGCGATAAAGAAAAAGTAGGTATCGATTATAAAGGTCTGCCGGCCGATGTGGTACCCGGTGACATTCTGTTACTTGATGACGGCCGTGTGCAGCTGAAAGTACTGGAAGTTCAGGGCATGAAAGTGTTCACCGAAGTTACCGTGGGCGGCCCGCTCTCTAATAATAAAGGCATCAACAAGCTGGGCGGTGGCCTTTCTGCCGAAGCCCTGACTGAGAAAGATAAAGCAGACATTATTACTGCGGCCAAAATGGACGTAGATTATCTGGCAGTTTCATTCCCACGCACTGGCGAAGATCTTAACTATGCGCGCCGTCTGGCCCGCGATGCAGGCTGTAATGCGCAGATTGTTTCTAAAGTTGAACGTGCTGAAGCGGTAGCGACAGATGAAGCAATGGATGACATCATTCTGGCTTCCGACGTTGTCATGGTGGCCCGTGGTGACTTGGGTGTCGAGATCGGTGACCCTGAGCTGGTCGGTATCCAGAAAAAACTGATCCGTCGTGCACGTCAGTTAAACCGCGCGGTGATCACGGCGACCCAGATGATGGAATCAATGATCACCAACCCGATGCCAACCCGCGCAGAAGTGATGGACGTGGCGAACGCCGTGCTCGATGGCACCGATGCGGTGATGCTGTCAGCGGAAACGGCAGCGGGTCAGTATCCGGCTGAAACCGTGGCGGCCATGGCACGCGTTTGTCTGGGTGCAGAAAAAATCCCCAGCATTAACGTCTCCAAGCACCGCCTGGACGTGGAATTCGATAATATCGAAGAAGCCATTGCGATGTCTGCCATGTACGCAGCAAACCATCTGAAAGGCGTGACAGCCATCATTTCCATGACTGAATCGGGTCGTACTGCGCTGATGTTGTCCCGTATCAGCTCCGGTCTGCCGATATTTGCCATGTCACGTCACGAACACACCCTGAACCTGACCGCGATTTACCGTGGCGTCACCCCTGTCTTCTTCGACAGCGTGAATGACGGGGTAGCGGGTGCACAAGATGCTGTGAATTTACTGCGTGATAAAGGTTATCTTTTGTCCGGCGATCTGGTGATCATCACCCAGGGTGATGTCATGAGTACCATCGGCACCACCAATACCAGCCGTATATTGCGTGTAGAATAATGGCAAAATGTAATAAGATATAAATATAGGGCCGATCATGATGATCGGCCTTCTTATTTACTCCCCCGCCCGAAAATTTACTCCCCTTTTGCATTTCCGCCCAAATGCTT
>NZ_JAFMOS010000496.1 GCF_019049755.1 Rahnella perminowiae | reverse complement strand
CATTCTCTCTGGCCGTTACCAATGCGCATGCAGTCTATATGGATGTACGTCATGAATATCTTGATGACAGTAAAGCCAACTATGATCGTGTCTATATCTCTAACCGGTTTAGTAATGGTTTTGGTTTTGCTGTTGAAGCCATTTCAAAATCCGGTGGAGATGACACTAACAAAGCGTTTAACGATCTTGAAGTGCAGGGCAACGAATATACCGTTAATTACCAGTTCAGCAAGGGGCCTGTTGCCTGGCAGCCAGGATTCGTACTGGAAACTGGCAGTGGCTATTCCACCTACAAACCCTATTTACGTACGACCTGGACGATTAATGATGCATGGTGGCTGGGTGCACGTTATCGGTTTGAGTACACGCGGCGCTCTTCCGACTCCCGTGAAGACGATACGGTAAATCGTATGGATGTCTGGGCGGGATATAAATGGAATAACTTTGACTGGACGCTTGAAGGTATTTATAAAAAAGCCGATAAATATGACCTTTATAATAACAGCAAGTACAACTATGAATACAATTTCAGAACCGCTTATATTATCGGTGCATGGTCACCTTTTGTAGAAGTGGGTAATGTTTCAGTTCGCAGTAACAGTGATGAACGGCAAAGTCGTTTTCGTGTTGGCCTGGGCTATACGTTTTAATTATGAGGTCTGCATTGGTATTGTTTAAATAAACCTTGCGAAAGCGCTGAGATATTCGAAAAAAGCAGCGCTCATTGTTCAACGCTGGCCACTCAATACTGCATCAGTAATACATATCACCCTCATTATCTGTCTTTCATCAGCCTGGAAAAAAGCCTGCTGCACCCACTTGCAGCAGGCCGGATTTTACAGGGTTTTCAGGGGCTCACTGCGCTGCCAGAAGGCCAGGGCAGAACCCAGACACAACAGATAACCCATCAGTTCAGTGCCTTCTTCGACAATATTTTTCACTGTCCGCACATATTCGCCCTGCATTACCGCTCTCCAGATGATGTTCATTCCAAACACCCGCGAGAACACCAGGATCAGTACCAGACCACAAACCATATAGTGACAGGCCGGATGAGCCAGAAAAGCCGACAATCCGCGCAGGCTGGTTTTGGGTGAGATGCAGGCCCAGGCGATACAATAGACGGCGAACAGGCTGGCAAAATACACCCATGATCCATAGTGAATAAGATCAAAGAGCGCATCCAGCTCACGGATCAGCATGCAACTGAAAAATCCGCCAATCAGGATCATGCCCGCGCGCAATGCCGGATGTTTTTTGGCCTGTAAGAAAAACAATGCACTGATGGTCAGAAGGATCACTTCCTGCAGGAATTCAGTGGCGGAAATTTCCTGCACCCCGTCGTTAAAGACGGCCACGTCCAGCCAGATCACCAGCGCGGTACAAACGGCTCCCAGTGCTAATAAGATAAAATTGATTAAGTGTTTCAAAAGTATGTGTTTCATTATCGTCCTGTGTTCACCAGGTTGACGTACGTACTTACCGGTTCTGAACATTTGTCTGTGTAGTGTGAGAGTTTTTAAGGATACGCAAGCCCATAACAGGGAGATTGTGAATGTGTGCGGGAATGATAATTGCAATGAATGTTATGTGCTATTTGTTGAGATTTGTTACATGATTTAGAACTGAACGTCATTTACTAATGACGAACGTGGGCAGAGGGTGGTAGGTTGCACGGAAACAGCCAGAGAGAGGCCATTTAGCAATCCATGAGTAATCCAACTACAACCGCCAAGCAGCTGGAAGTTCAGCGCATTGTCGATGTTCTGTCTAAAGCCATCGCGCAGCAACGTCTGCGTCCCGGCACCCGTCTGGTGGAATCACAGCTTGTTGACGCGCTCGGCGCTAACCGTAACCACGTTCAGGTGGCGTTACAGCGTCTGGCGATGCAACGCATTGTGACCATTGAACCTAACCGTGGTGCCATGGTGTCGCAGCCGACCGCAAAAGAAGCGCGTGAAGTATTTATCGCCCGTCGTGCTATCGAACGGGCGATTGTTGAATGCATTGGCCCGGAAGTGATCCGCCGCCACCGTCACCGCATCAACAGCCATTTACGCGGCGAACGCGAAGCTGTGCAATCCGAAGACCGGCGCGCCATTGTGCGTGAGCTGAGTGAATTTCATCTCATGCTCGGGGAAGTGTCTGGCAACGATGTGCTGAGTGAAATTTTGTCCAATCTGATGGTGCGCAGCTCGCTGATCGTCGCGCTGTATCAGCGTAATGAAGTGCCGTCGTGTCAGTGTGATGAACATCATGCGATTATTGATGCGCTCGAAGCAGGTGATAATGCGCAGGCGGCAGTCATTATGCAGGAGCATCTGGATGATCTGGAAGGGGTGTTGGATCTGAGTGACGAGGCCGCCGGAGAGGTCAATCTGCGTCAGGTGCTGTCTGATTTATAAAGCCTGAAAAAGTCTGCCCGCCGTTTTTTCAGCGGGCAGCGGCACAGGTTACGATGATATCAAATCGCGTAGCTGCGCACGGTTATTGTAGAAACGTTTGTAGGCAAGATAGCCGGCAATGATCGTTGATAAACTCGCGGTCGCCAGCAGCATAAACGTCACCATAATCTGATATTTAATGGCTTTCACCGGGTCGATACCCGCAAAAATCAGCCCTGACATCATGCCCGGCAGGCTGACTATTCCGACGGTTTTTGCCGCATCCACGGTCGGGATCATGGCGGCACGAATGCTGTCGCGAATAATCCGGCCGGAAGCCATTTTTACCGGTGCACCGAGGCTGAGCATCTCGAGGATTTTTTGCTGATTATCGAGAAAACGCTGGTTAAGGTTGCTGTAACACAGCCCGACTGCCACCATAGCATTTCCGGCAATCATCCCCGAAATCGGAATCACCTGCATAGGCAGGAATTCAATCGAACCGCTCAGGATCAGAATCGTTAATGTCAGCGCGGTACCTGTTGTAATGGCGATAAACGAAATGATGAATCCGTTATCAATATTGCGGCTGCGTTTTTTGGCATTCAGGGCCGCATTTACGCAGATAAACAGCACCATCAGTACGGTTAACAGGCTGTTATTAATATCAAAAATGTATTTTAACACGTAGCCGACGATGATCAGCTGTACGATAGCGCGGGCGACACTCCAGATAATGTCTTTTTCCAGCCCGAGTTTTTCTTTCTTGCTGACGAGCAGGGCGACGACAACCAGGATCAGCGCGAGAGCCAGAGACTGGTTGGTAATATTATGCTGATTCATGCGCCGCGCTTCCTGGTAAATGACGGGACAGGGTAATGACGTTTTTGGCGTGGCGGATTTCGTTGAGATCATGGCTTACCCACAATACGGCGATCTGCTCTTTCTCAACCAGCCCGGCAATAATGTCGTTGATATTGATTTTATTCTCTTCATCCAGCGCGCTGGTGATTTCATCAAGCAATAATATATCCGGCATAAATTGCAGATTGCGCAGCAACGCGACTCGTTGCTTTTCACCCCCCGAAAGTTCCTGCGTGCGTTTGGTCAGCATATCTGCGGATAAGTTGACCCGTTGCAGCCAGCTGCGAAGCTGAGTGTCATCCGGCTTTTTATTGCGGATCTGATAAGGCAGGGCGAGGTTATCGTAAACCGTTTCGCCAAACAGCGACGGCGTCTGGAAGCAGTAGGATACGCGCTGGCGATACATTTCAGGTTTAATCTGCGTAACGTTTTCGCCTTTGAAATAAAGTTCTCCGCCGGTCGGATTTTGCAATGAGGCAATAATCTTCAGCAACGTACTTTTCCCGCTCCCCGAAGGACCGGTCAGTAAGGTAAATTCCCCCGGATTCAGGGTGAGGGAAACAGGTTCGAGCAGCGGTATATGGTTAAGCGTAAAAGAAACGTCTTGCAGACGAAGGAGATCGGTAGGAGTGGTCACGCCTGAAAAATCCTTAGGTAAGGAGGTTTTACTCCTCCCCTTAGCCGGGGAGGAGTAAAGAGGATTACTGAGCCGGTACCGGCGCTGGCGTCGGGGCTACCGGTGCTTCCTGTTCAGGGGTTGGTGCTGGCGCTGCCGGCCCGCCCAGGATCCCGAACAGACCCGCGAATTCCTGCAACGTCATTTTCTGGCCATTCAGGTCAACCTGATTGTCAGCGTAATGGAAGGTGCTGGAAATTGTGTCATCTTTCACCGTGGTCAGTTTGAACATCTGACCCATCGCGGCCAGACCCTGCACCTGCTGATGCGCCAGTTTAGCGGCGTCGTCTGCATTGTAACCTTCCAGCTGAGCCACCTGTGTGGTCACCTGTGTCGCCATCGGCAGAGGAATTGTCAGTTTAGAATCTACCTTATTCACCATCTGAGATAACATCTGATCCTGAGCGGGTGCCGGGGTTGCGGCCGGATCTTTCAGATCCAGTTGCAGGTTGAAGCTGCTTTCGCCTTTGCTGTTTTTCCAGCTCAGCGGTGCAATGCTGATGCTCGGATTACCTTTGAGCAGCAGAGGCAGGTTAGCCAGCAGTAAATCGGCGGCCTGTTGCTGATAAACAGCCGGATCAATCTGGCCCTGTTGCATCAGAAGTGCGCGGGATTGCTGATTGTAGTTGTCTGCGAATTGTTTCATCGCAGCGCCATCCAGCTTGTCCAATTTCAGTGTCAGTTTGGCTGAACCGAAATCAGCCCCCTGAATTTTCAGTGCATCGATGGTGTAATCCTGCTGGCCGGCGATGTTATTGCCGTTTTCAGAGAATTTGCTCACCAGTTTGAAATTGTCGAGTGAACCCGCATCTTTGCCGTCAACATTCACCAGGATGTGTTTCACGGTCAGATTCTGATCACCTACACCGACCTGGAACTTACCTTGTTTCGTATCACTGTCCATGCTGAAACCGGCCAGGGTCACTTTTTCAAGCTGACCCCACTGATTTTTAGAGGTCAGGGCGACGCTGTCGGTGCTGGCGTCCAGTTTCATGGCCGTAAGATCTTTGTCCACATCAACATTAATTTTGCCACCGGAGAAGGCCAGCTGGCTTTCATCTTTCTGATAGGTTACCGGAATGATGTCAGCCGCCGAAGAACTCGCACCGCTGTAGGAAATACGGGTGTCAATCGTGACCAGAGACTTGCCTTTAGTCACATCAAACAGGCCTTTCACCGTTGGCGTGTTTTGCAGCTCTGAATGAACGGAAGCCATGCTTGGGATCAGGTTGAATTTTTTCAGCTGAGCGGCAGGGAAAGGGCCATGATCGATAGTTTCGATAAAGGCAATTTCGTCACCGGTTTTCAGTACGCTGGTGCCGGCAGTTGCGGCAGCAGGATCCGGTTGCAGCACAATACGCATCTTGCTGCTGAACAGACCGCGCTGGTAATCCTGATAGCTGACTTTCAGCCCGGCTTTTGGATAAGCACTTTGCAACTGGCCATTGGCCGCCGCGATCTGTTCATCCATATGTTGTTCGATCAGTTTGCCTGTATACCACGAGACGCCTGTCCAGGCCGCGCCAAGGACTACAATGACGCTTACAGCGACTAACGACTTCTTCATATCTCTGTTTATCCTTATGAAATATCCCGAAAATAAAAAACGCCTTACGGCGTTATTAGTCTACAGAGTGTAGCTGAATCAGCAAATAAATCACCAAAATGGGGCGGTTAGCCCCATTTTGTTTGATCTACTGTTCATTTAGCGAGTGTATTGAACACACGTGCTATGCGGCCGTTACCGCTGACAGTTACCGGTGACTCTGTGGCTGACAGGAAACACGACTCACCCGGATTGAGCACCAGAGTTTGATTGTTCTTTAACAGAACACTCTGACCTTCAATACAAAAGATGATCGCGGCGCTGTCCTGCTCCAGTGTTTGTGGTTCAGCCGTCAGGCTATGGATCGAAAACGCGAAATCTTCGACCGGGATCGGGAAGTTGAGTTCCGCCCCCTTGACAACCGGCGTGGTCAGCAATTCCGACGCGGGTTTAGCGTTGAATTTCAGGTTCGCCAGCAGCTCAGGAATATCAATGTATTTCGGCGTCAGGCCGGCACGCAGAACATTATCTGAGTTTGCCATCACTTCCAGCGAGACCCCTTTCAGATAAGCATGCGGCGTTTCGGCATACAGGAACATGCCTTCCCCCGGTTGCAGGGTGATCACGTTGAGCAGCAGAGGGGAGAACAGGCCGCTGTCATCAGGATAAAATTCAGAAATGCTGCGGATGGTATCCCACGGCTCACCGTGTTGCTCATCCAGAACCGATTTCAGCACGTCCAGTGCCCGGGATTTATCTTCACCCTCCAGACTCAGCAGACCTGCGAACAAGGTGCGCAGGTGATCCACATCCGGAGACGTCAGGAAAGTCGCAATTAAGGGATGCGCACCGGCGACGGGTTGCAGGAGTGAAACCATTTCGCGTAACTCGCGGAAACCGTTCATGGCCTGGAAAGGCGTAAGGGCATAGACCAGTTCAGGTTTGTGGTTCGGATCTTTGTAATTACGTTCGGCCGCATCCAGCGGAATACCCGCCGCATTTTCTTTGGCGTAACCTATTTCGGCTGCACTCTTGCTCGGGTGAACCTGAATCGACAGAGGCTGATCAGCGCAAAGCACTTTAAACAGGAAAGGTAATTCGCCAAAGCGCCTGGCCACTTTTGCGCCCAACTGGGCAGTCAGATCGGCGGTGATTTGTTCGCGCAGGGAGACAGACTCACCGCGGGAATTCTCAACCTGAGAGCTACTTTTCGGATGCGCCCCCATCCACAGTTCAGCCATCGGACGGCCTTCTGAGTCTTTAATTCCATAGAGTTTGGTCAGCGCGTCTTTGCTGCCCCAGGCGTAATTTTGCACACCGTTATGCATCTTTTGCATTGCTTCATCCTGAATAGAAAATATTGCTGCCTAGTAAACAATGACGACGGGGGCTTTACAACTGCGAAGGCCCAAAAAGTGCGGCTGGCATGTATTTTCAGATTGGAGATCGAATCGAATTATACGCCTGCCTTATATGTCACTATAATCAACAGGCCGCCAACGGAAGCGTGGGAGCGCGTGCGGCAAACAAAAACCTGCGGAAAAACTGATTTTTCATCGTAATAAATATCTAAGGAGACAGTAATGGCATCTACTCGCATTGAAAAAGACTCAATGGGGCCAATTGATGTTCCGGCAGATAAACTTTGGGGCGCACAGACGCAACGTTCCCTCGAACACTTTCGTATTTCCTCTGAAAAAATGCCTGCGGCGCTGATTCACGCGCTGGCACTGACGAAACGTGCGGCAGCCAGCGTCAATATGGACCTCGGATTACTGCCTGCTGAGCGGGCAAAGGCCATTATTGCCGCCGCTGATGAAGTGCTTGCGGACAAGCATTCTGCCGAATTCCCGCTGTCCATCTGGCAGACGGGTTCAGGCACCCAGACCAATATGAATATGAATGAAGTACTGGCTAACCGGGCAAGTGAAATTCTCGGTGGTGTGCGCGGGGAAGAACGTAAAGTTCATCCGAACGATGATGTGAATAAGAGCCAAAGCTCCAACGATGTTTTTCCGACAGCTATGCACGTGGCGGCGGTGATTGAACTGCGCGAAACCCTGATCCCGCAATTGAAAGTGCTGCATAAGACACTGTCTGATAAAGCGACGGCCTATCGTGATATTGTGAAAATTGGTCGTACGCATTTGCAGGACGCCACCCCGCTGACACTGGGCCAGGAAATTTCAGGCTGGGTAGCTATGCTGGGACACAGCCTGACGCACATTGAAAACAGCATACCGCATATTGCTGAACTGGCGCTGGGCGGAACCGCCGTCGGTACTGGCCTGAATACCCACCCCGAATACGCCGTGCGGGTGGCAAAAGCGCTGGCAGAACTGACTCAACAACCCTTCGTGACGTCCCCGAATAAATTTGAAGCACTGGCGACCTGCGATGCACTGGTTCATGGCCACGGTGCGCTGAAAGGGCTGGCCGCTTCGCTGATGAAAATTGCCAACGACGTGCGCTGGTTATCATCCGGCCCGCGCTGCGGGATTGGTGAAATCGCGATCCCGGAAAACGAACCGGGCAGTTCAATCATGCCAGGCAAAGTGAATCCGACACAATGTGAAGCCATGACCATGTTGTGCGCACAGGTGCTGGGAAATGATGTCGCCGTCAATATTGGTGGCGCATCCGGTAACTTTGAGCTGAACGTATTTCGCCCGCTGGTTATCCATAACTTCCTCCAATCTGTCCGTTTGCTGGCAGATGGCATGAGCGGCTTTAACGAACACTGTGCAGCCGGCATCGAGCCTAACCGTGACCGCATTACTCAGTTGCTGAATGAATCGCTGATGCTGGTTACTGCGCTGAATACACATATCGGCTATGACAAGGCGGCTGAAATCGCCAAGAAAGCCCATAAAGAGGGGCTGACCCTCAAAGCCTCAGCATTAAAACTCGGTTATCTTACCGAAGAACAGTTTGACGAGTGGGTACGTCCTGAAGCCATGGTCGGCAGCATGAAAGTCTAGGAGACCGCTTTTTAAGAAGGAAATGAGGTCCGGGAAACCGGACCTTTTTACGTTCCGGGCGGCTTACAACGGATAATCCGTATATAAATGCAGACGTTTGATCAGCAGGTGCAGAGGTTGCGACTGCGGCTTATATTTATGCTTAACGGAAGATACATCGTAGTCATGCAATTCCCCTAACTTGGGCACCTGCATCATCGGCGAACGCAGGCACAATGCAATCAGTGGCAGCGGGCAGGGGTGTTGCACCTGTTTCTGGTTGTTGCGATACCACACACGGGCGATGGGCTGCACTTTCACCGGACGTTTAAATTTGAGCGCGGCATGTTCGGGCAGGCGCTTCACGTCTATCATCTCTCGGTTAATATTCTCCATCCATTGTTCCCGTGTATAAGGAGAGACTGCGCGTCCGGCATTCAGGCTTTTTTCCAACTGGGCCAGAACTTCTTCGCGGGTTACATTTTTTATGATGTGCTTATTCGCCCAACCAAAGCGCACCGAATCCGGATCATTGAGATAAGTCACCGAACGATAAGCGTTCAGCGTAATCAGGCCGCGAAGGTGGGTATGCACAAACTCAAACCGCTGTTCACGGGCGAGACCGGATTCGATGGTCACGATGTGTTCCAGTTCAGCTTTAAGCTTATTCACTTCTTCAATCAGCAGCAGGGCTGACTGATGCTCAGCCGTGTCTACGGAATAACACAATACACCCGGTAAACGGACGGCGGATTTACTGCTGATATTCTCGTTATTATGATGAATAAACAGCCGCTTAAAATGTTGTAATGCCAGTTGCTGTGCATCTTCACCGGTATGAGGCGTGACCGTAATTTTGTCCGCCGGATTATGTTCTTCGCCTTTCACGACTTCCGGCAGCGCAAAAACCCGGGCCTGTAATAATTCCAGTTTCCCCAGAAAATTCCCCAGATCATGCAATGCGATTTCCAGCTCGTTAAAACAACCGTTCATCCGGGCAATTAAATCATAATCTGCCATAAATCCTCCAGTTAGTTACAACATACAGTATAGGCATGATTATTCAATGTGCACACATGAACTTTGCGGAAATCATAAACATCGCATAAAAACAGTTTACCCAGACAGAAACTCAGTGCTTGCGGCTTTCAATGAGGAACCGTCCGGGAAATTTCTAAAATCACACCAAAGTGGTGGCGATATGACTTATTCTCTGGCCTTGAATGGGCCCTTCAATTTGGATTTCATCAACGCTGTTAAAATCGCGGATAAGCGCGTTATGCGCCAGCGATCGGGCCTCATCGACTGACATTCCTGCCAGTAATTCCGCCGGTAAAGAACTCAATATTGCCTCAACGAGCGCGTTTTTATCACGGTTGTAATTTTCAACAAATGAAAAACTGCGTCTACCTAATATGTTGATCTGATAGAGATACTGGAAGTTTTTTTGTCCCGTGAAAGTTCTCGTTTTGAGGAAAGCCTTCGCACCTTTTTTGGTTCTGGAGGCAAAAATAGTATTATCACCAAATACTCTAAACTCCGTGTTATCCCGGCTTATTGTCCCGACAAAGCCCTGGACTTTTATTATTTCCGGACCGCGCGAATCGTAGCGGTAAGTGCAAGAATTTCCTAAGGAAATAAAGGATGGCGGAAAAGTATTATTACTTTCCGCGTTCTTACCTTGCGGAGGTGTTGATGCGCTAAATAAACGGCCTAAACGACTAAACATGGTTCCATCCTTGTTTTAAAGAAGCGCAATATAATGGTTATACGAAAAAAAGATGATGACAAAAATCAATCTCGCTAGAATAAATGACTTTCTGATTTTAGGAGTTCGTGATGACTGACCTAATCCGTTGCCCGTGGGGTACGAATGACCCACTTATGATGGATTATCACGATCATGAATGGGGCAAGCCGGTGCGGGACAGCCGGGCCCTGTGGGAAAAACTGATGCTGGACGGTTTTCAGGCAGGATTATCCTGGCGGATTGTGCTGAAAAAACGTGATGCACTGCGGCTGGCTTTTTGCCAATTTGACCCCGTAAAAGTCGCCGGATTTACCGAAGAAGACATCGAACGGCTGATGAACAACGCCGATGTTATCCGCTCCCGTAGTAAAATTACGGCAGTGATCGGGAATGCCCGTGCGTATCTCGCCATGCAGCAAGCCGGAGAAGATTTCGGTGAGTGGATTTGGTCACAAATCGGCGGAAAAGCGATTCAGCATAGCGGTCCGGTACCCACCCGGAATGCGATGTCAGAACGTATTTCGAAAGATTTAAAAAAACGCGGCTTTAAATTCGTCGGGCCGACAATTGTTTACGCCTGGCTGGAAGCCACAGGCCTGATTAATACTCATCATCCGGATTGTTTCCGACGAGCACAGGTGGCGAAAGAAATCTGATTAATGGTTGAAGAGAAGGGCGCGCAGAGAAGGGATCCCGTCGCACCCTGAGTCACTATAGAAGACGAAACTCAATCATAAACAGTTCGTTTAGCCCCGGATAAATCTCACTGATGACTTGTTTCAGTTCTGCCAGCGTCATGTTTTCCTGTATGGCGTGCTGATCGTTCAGATCGGCGAACTGTACGGGAGTAATCGCGATGATCTCAATATTGCAGAAAAATACGTCGTCTTCATAACGGCTGACGCGAACCTGATCACCTGCTGCAAAATCCGCGTCGCTGGCTTCACGCAGGGTGATCGTTTTACGGCCGGCAAGAATATCAGCCTCAAAACGACCGTAAAAAGTGATGTTTTTCATAGTTTTTCCTGCATTATAAGAATTGAAGTTCCGGTGGATATGATAACGCGTGCTGCGCCCGCCCGAGGCAGATTTAACCAGGCAGCCACGCGAGACAAGTTCGGTCAGATGCCGTGTTGCGGTGGCCTTACTGACTTTTGCCACCTTCTGATACTGGCTTGCGTTTATGCCTTCAGCGAAACCTTTTTCGCCGCCATCGAGCAAACGGTTAAGCACTTTTATCTGTCCCGCAGACAGATTGCTGGCGTGATAAATCTGCCAGAAACGCGATTTATCCAGCGTCTGGTCAATGCGCTGAATTGCCGTATCCACAGTAGATTCAAGCATTTGCAAAAACCAGCTCAGCCAGTGTGTCAGATCCATGTCACCACGCTGAGTTTTCTCAAGCACGTCATAATATCCGCTACGGTGCGTAAGAATCGCCTCCGACATAGCATACAACCGTACTTCAAAATGGATTTCATTGAGGTGCGGTCATCAGAATTACCGGGCAATATGAATGACGGGTAAGATCTTTTATTCAGTTGAGCGGCGATGGCGGCATAACCGTCACACCAGTTGTCATCAATCAAATCACCGCTCAGCACAAGAGCGTCAGGCGTAATGAGATCAATCCACGCCAGTGCATGCTCAAAACGTGAGAGATTATCATTATTTTCTGCAGCATGAATGTCGGACACCTGAGCAATAATCACCAGAAACCTCCGGGAAGAAATCCCGTTAACGGAATAAGAACAATTCAATGTAGACGAGATAAGCTGGATAATCAAAGTGCGCATAATGTATATTATGTTAAATAAGATATCCAGCTACGCACCCATTAGCTGTCTGTCTTTTATCAGGCCTCACCTGCTTCGGTGAACATTTCCAGACTGTCATCAATCACCGGCCAGATTGTTATTTTCTTCAGGCTGCCCATCCGGCCTGGTGTGTACATCTATGATGTTTGATCGCGCTACGTGAATTCTGCGTTACCCTGCGCACAAGACTACTGCAGAATTCATGCAGCCACTCTCTCAAATGCTATAAACCCGCATAGGCTTTTTCGACTTTGGCCATATATCTGGGTGCCTGCGGTGCCGGATGATACTGACGGACATGCCAGTTAAAAGCTTCCGGCGTCAGCTGATTAATCATCTGGATTGCAGTCTGACGATTGCTGGAAAACGTCCGAAGCAGCGCTCCCGCACCGTTGGCATACGCAACTTCCGTGGCATAACGGCGCGTCACCGGATCGTTAATCCAGTTAAGCTGCTGACGTTGCAATGCACTGATATAGGCCGTGCCTAAATCAATGTTAGTTTCAGGATCCCGTAAATCATCATCGTCAGGACAACCTCGTTTCCCTTTATACCGGTAAGCGTCACAACCGCTGGTGGAAGCTTTTAGTTGCATCAAACCAATGGCATTGGAAGGACTGACCGCCCCGGGATTAAATCCGGATTCGACCTCAATAATGGCTTTAACAAGTTTACGGTCGACTTTATATTCATCCGCTGCATCTTCAATTTCATCATCCCAGGCATGGGTGTCGTATTTTTT
>NZ_JAFMOS010000497.1 GCF_019049755.1 Rahnella perminowiae | reverse complement strand
ATTAAAACTGGCATATGAAAAACTGACGCTGGATCCTTATTCTGCTGGGAATCGCTGGCGCGGTTATGCGCAATGCCGGCGTAATGAGCAGGGTGAGCTCAGTTTTGGTCATTTTACGGAATATAAGCAAACTAAAAAATACAATCCGGACACCGGCGGTATTGTTCGCCATTATCCTTTGCTGCCCGAAAATATTACTGCTAACCGCCTGATGCAGACGATTTTGCAGGACGACATCGCTTTTGTTGAAGCTTATAAGCGTATCGGACCGCTGGAAGAGTTGTCCGTCGGCATTCATTTATTCCGCTATGAGGCGCAGTGTGATGCGCCCGCGTACAGCTCGCCTGTCTGGCTGCATAAAGATGATGAGGATGTGGTGTTTGTTCACCTGATCCATGCCTCCGCCAACATGCTGGGTGGCGATAATTTGATTGCCCCGACCCCTAAAAATATTGAGCGGGTGCTGCGTCTGGAGGCGTTATTCGACACGCTGGTGGTAAATCACGACAAATACCATGCGGTGACACCCATAGGCTGTCGCCAGCCGGGGGAGACGGCACTGCGTGACATCATTCTGGTGACGTTCCAGCGCACGATAAAGGAAGCGGCATGATACTGAAATATAAAGCGTTTATCACGGGCGCATCCAGTGGTATCGGTCAATCGATGGTGGCGGCCTATCTGGCCGCCGGCTATGCGGTAGAGGGTATCGACTGTTCCCCGTCCGTTTTCGCCAATGAACCTGAGTATGTTCACCACCAGCTGGATATTACCGATTCAGTGCATCTGAATGGCGTATTTGAAGCGGCAGAATACGCCAGCGATAACAATGTCTTAATAAACTGCGCCGGTACGCGTGAAATCTGCCGGATCGATGAATTATCACTGTCACTGTGGGAACGTGTTTTTGCCGTTAACGTGACCGCCAGTTTTGTTGCCGGACGTGCATTCTGTCAGCAGCTGGTTCGCCATAACCTGCCGGGCAATGCCGTCAATATCGCCTCGGTCTCCGGCCTGATGGGCGAGCCTGATCGCACCGCCTATGTCTCATCAAAGCACGCCGTTATCGGCCTGACGAAACAGCTGGCGCTGGAATACGGCAAGCATCGAATCCGGGTGAATGCCATTGCGCCCGGCGTTATCCGCACACCGCTTACCGAACCTTACTACGACAACCCGGCACAGATGGAGAAGATCCAACGTGGTCAGTTCCTGCCTGTGCTGGGCGAAACGCAGGATGTGGCAAAAGCGGCAATGTATCTCACTTCTTCCGATGCACGATTTGTGACCGGTTCCACGCTGGTTATTGATGGCGGCTGGACGATTGGTAAAGACCTTTAATCCGATGGCCGGCATAACGGCCACTACTGACTTGCAGGAGTTTTATTATGAACAACACCTATATTTTGATTCTGGGCGGTGAGTTTGCTTTGCGTGAGCGTGTGCTGGCGGGGGCTTTACGTGCTTCAGGCGGAATGCGGGTACTGACGATGGCAAAAAATCGCACCTCGCCGACAATCAAATTTTTCGACGGCTTTATACCGGGAGATGTGGCCGATGCAGAGGCTGTGCTACGTGCCGTACAGGCCCATCAACAGGAAACCGGTGAAACTCCTGCGGCGGTTATCCCGATGAATGATTTTACCGTGCGCGCCGCCAGCCTTCTGACTGAGCATTACCAGCTTTACGGAAATGATTGCCAAACGATCACCCACTGCCGTGACAAATTTGTGATGAAGCAGATCCTGCAAGCCGCTGGCCTGCCGGTGCCTCGCTTCGCTGCGTTCCGTACGCTCAACGAACTGAAAACATTGATTGCAGAGTTCGGTCTGCCGGTGGTGATTAAACCGCGTGAACTGGCGGGGAGTCTGGGTGTATTGAAAATCACTCACGAACAGGAAATCGAAGAAGTGTTCGCCCGTTGCGTTACCGATGTGATTTCACTCAATGGTGAATCCTTTGCGCCGGAAGACTTGTTCCAGATCGAGGAATATATTCCGGCGTGGCAGGAAGTCAGCGTTGAGGTGATCAATCAGGGCGACTATCACCGGGCAATAGCAGTTACGGACAAATATCTGGGTGAAGAGCCGAATTTTGTTGAAGTCGGCCACAGCATGCCGTCGCTGCACAGTGACAATCAATCACTGCGTGACATAGCTGAACGGGCCTGTCATGCACTGGGGATCCGTTACGGGGTGGCGCACTTTGAAGCACGTATTACGCCTGCCGGTGAAATCAAAATCATCGAAGTGGGCGCGCGCACAGGGGGCGACACCATAATGGATTTGGTGGAAAGAACCTACGGTATCAACCCGTATGAACTGCACGTACTCAGCCATCTGAACAAACTTAAACCGCTGCCGGATACTCTCAAACCTCGCGGCCTGAGCGCCGTTGCTTTTATTAAAGCCGACGTGGGTGTGATTGAGAAAATCACATTGCCCGCCAGCCTGCCGGCGCATGTGGTGAATATGCAGGTTACCGCTAAGCCGCTGGATCTGTCGAAAAAGCTGGTGTCGTGGAAAACCCGTGAAGGTTCTATCGAGTATTTCTGGCCACAGCGTGCCGCAGAACAGGGTTTTGACGAGCACTTAACGATTGCCGATCAATACGCCCGATCGCTGTTTACCCTTCGTCAGGTCTGATATCACCCGAGCCACCTCATTTGTGGTGGCTCCTGAACTCCTTTAAGGAAAGCAATGATATGAACAGTGATCGTTTTGGATTAAAACGTTTCGTCTTTTCCCGCTTTGCCGGGTCACTGTGCGATCAGTTTTTGCTGTTTGCCGTGCCGCTGGCGATTTTAAAAGCGACCGGTTCTCTCACCTTTTCCTCGCTGGCATTCGTGATTGAGTGGTTGCCGCGCATTCTGTTTTTCCCGCTGTCAGGTTTTCTGGCTGACCGTATCAAGCCCCGCTTTATCTTCTTTAACGTGGAAGCCGGACGCTGTGTGTTAATGGTGGTCGCTTTCCTGACCCTGACCTTTCATCCCGGCGCCACATTCCCGGTGCTGGCGGTCATGATGGCGCTGCTGTCGGTGGCCTATGTTCTGAACTTTGTCGCCACTGAGGCGCTGTTACCGCGCCATATCCCCGCAGAGGCTCTGCCGAAAGCCCATTCAATGTTACAGGGTGTCGACCAGACCACGCAGGTTCTCGGCCCGGCGCTGGCAGTGGCAATTTCCGTTTATGGTGGCGTCGGGGCGATTTTAGCCTGTGCAGCCGTGCTGTTTGCTGTCTCTGCTATCAACTATCTGTTCCTCGAAACTCATGACGTGGAAATTGCAGAAAAGATGAGTCTGCGGTCCATTGTGCAATCCAACATTACGGCGATTCAGGTGCTTAAGCAGAATAAAATCCTGCTGCATTTGTGTGCGCTGACCTGGGTAGTGAATCTGGTATACGGTGCGGCGCTGGTGGTGAGTGCTGCGGTGATCCTCAAAGAGTTTCATCTGCCTGAGAGTTACTTCGGGGTATTACAGACCTCGGCAGCGCTGGTCACCATCATTACGTTTTTCTTTGTGCCGCGAATTGCCAAACGTTTTGGGCTTTCCACGCTGGGGACCCTGTCATTTTGCGGCATGATATTGTCAGGTGCCCTGATGTCGCTTTCACTCGATTATGCGATGTATCTGGCCGGTTACGCATTACTGATGGCTTTTGATGGTGCATTCAGCGTCTACCTGCGCACCTTACGCAGCCAGATTATCCCGCAGAAACATCTGGGGAAAACCATGGGGCTTATTGGCCTGATGAATATGTGTTCGGTACCCGTTAGCGGTCTGGCGGTGACAGCGTTGGCAGGCAGCTTTATGCCGTTGCAAATTATCGCCATCATTCTGATTTTTGCACTGATATTAGGATTGATGTTGATCGTCATCGGCCGCCGTGCTTTCGGCTACAACAGCTGGCTACCGCCTGTGATCGCTCAGCCACAGGCCTGAAACGGTCATCCCGTCTCAAACGATGAATAATGGGGAGCACATCCCCTTTTCTGTTTATCCACATTTGTGCTTTGAGTTATCAGCGCAGTGAATGGTATTTTAAAGTCACTTATCTGCGCTGAGAAAAATAGAAAATATGTCGATAAAACGCTATCCGCAACTGGCCCACTGGGGCGCGTATACTGCCGTGGTAGAAGATGGCCGGTTGATCCGTTGTGAACCTTATCAGGCGGATGCCGATCCTTCCCCTTTGCTGGATTCCATTGCGCCGCTGGTTTATTCCGACAAGCGTATCCGTAAACCGGCAGTGCGCCGTTCGTGGCTGAAACACCGCGAAAACAGCGATCGCTCGCTGCGTGGCCGTGAGGATTTTGTCGAAGTGGACTGGGATCTGGCGCTGGATCTGGTGGCCGAAGAGAATAAACGCGTGCGCGACCGTTACGGTGCTGCCGGTATCTTTAACGGTTCTTATGGCTGGTCATCCGCAGGGCGTTTACACCACGCCCGTTCTCTGGTGCGTCGTTTTTATTTCACCGGCGGCGGCGGGGTTGATCAGCAGGGCAATTACAGCTGGGGCTCGGCGCAATTTTTCCTGCCGTATGTTATCGGTACTTTTACGCCGCTGACCGGACGCGTTACTTCATGGCCAAGTGTGGTCGAACATGCTGACATTCTGGTCGCGTTTGGCGGCCTGGCGCTGAAAAATGCGCAGGTCGCTTCCGGCGGTGCAGTGGAACATACCCTGAAACCGGCGCTGGAACAGCTGGCGAAAAAAGGCACCCGCGTCATCAACATCAGCCCGATGCGCGACGATTGTCCGGAATTCGTTAATGCCGAGTGGATCCCGATCCGCCCGAACACCGATGCGGCGCTGATGATGGCCGTTGCGTATGAAATTCAGCGTAAAGAAGCGCAGGATGAGGCGTTCCTTGCCAGCCATTGCGTGGGTTATCCGCAACTTGCCGCGTATCTGCGCGGCGACACGGACGGCACACCGAAAACGCCTGACTGGGCGAGCGCTATAACCGGCGTGCCGGCTGAACGTATTGCGCGGCTGGCGGATGACCTGATCGGTGTGCGCAGCTTTATTACCTGTTCGTACTCCGTACAGCGTGCTCACCGTGGCGAGCAGCCTTACTGGATGATGATCGCTCTCTCTGCCATGCTCGGGCAGGTCGGTTTGCCGGGCGGTGGTTTCTCATTCGGTCACGGCTCGATGAACAGCGTGGGTAATCCGCGTTATGACACGCCGGGGCCTGCCGTCAGTGCCGGGCCGAATCCGTCTGGTTTGTCGATCCCGGTGGCGCGCATCAGCGATATGTTGCTCAATCCGGGCCAGCCGTATGAATTTCAGGGCGAGACGCTGCATTATCCCGATATTCATCTGGTGCACTGGGCGGGGGGTAATCCGTTCCACCATCATCAGCAGCTTAACCGTCTGGTCGAAGGCTGGCAGAAGCCGGATACCGTGATTGTGCAGGATAACGTCTGGACGCCGGCCGCGCAGATGGCCGATATCGTGCTGCCTGCGACAACATCGCTGGAACGTAACGATATCGGCGGTTCATCGCGTGACCGCTTCGTGCTGGCGATGCATCAGGCCGTTGCGCCGCAACATCAGGCGCGCAATGATTTTGATATTTTCGCGGATATTGCCGACCGTCTCGGTTACCGCGAGCAGTTCACTCAGGGGCGTAATGAGGATCAGTGGCTGCGCCATATTTACCGTCAGTGCGGCGAAGCGCAAAAAGGCACGGGTGTGGAATGGCCTGATTTTGAAACCTTCTGGGAGCGCGGTTTTGTTGAACTGCCGGTACCGGAAAAAGATTACGTATTCTTCGAGGAGTTCCGCAAAAGTCCGCGCGCTAATCCGCTGGGGACACACAGTGGCAAAATCGAACTGTTCTCCGAAACCATCGCCGGTTACGGCTATGAAGATTTCGCACCGCATCCGGAATGGCAGCCGCCGGTAGAATGGCTGGGCGCGGAAAGTGCCAGACAGTGGCCATTGCACCTGATTTCCATTCAGCCCAAAGATCGTCTGCACAGCCAGCTTGATCAGTCGCCGCTGGCGCAGTCGAACAAAACCGCCGGTAAGGAAACCCTGTTCATGCATCCGGAAGATGCCCTCAGCCGTCAGCTTAAGGACGGCGACCGGGTGAAAGTGCACAACGCACGCGGCAGTTGTCTGGCGGGTGTTTCGCTTAACGACGGCATTACGCGTGGCGTGGTGCTGATGTCCACCGGCGCCTGGTTTGATCCGGGCTTTGGCGGCCAGTGGCAGGAAACGGAGCAGGCGGGGAATCCGAATGTGCTGACGCTGGATATCGGTACGTCGCGCCTGACGCAGGGTCCAAATGCCATGAGTTGTTTAGTCGAGGTCCAAAGTATTTAAGGTGGTTTTTAAACAGTTAGCCTGATTTATGATAAATCGGGCCTATTTTCACCACTGGTTACATTTTGCGGGATTATGTTTCGATTGCCTGCTGGCGGTGATTCTCCTAAACCAGCTAAATTGAACGTCCCAGAGGTATTGATTGGTGAATCATCAACGTGCTCTGCATGTTGATACCGATTAAATTTGCACCAACCTACGCGGATGCGTAGGTTTTTTTTTGCCTCAGCTCCGGCACGCCGATCAGTTCCCTCCTAAACTCTCTCTGACTGTCGTCATTTTTCAGCGGCTTATAGTATGCTGTTTCCCCAACCTTTTCTTCAAGATCAGGGATGACACATAAGGAGATGGCCAACATGTATTACTTTCTTTTCGCTACTTTCAGGTGGCTTTTCCGCCTGATGTTCAGGGTCAGCGTGACCCCGGCGAACAATAAATATGATTACCCGCGTTTAATCCTCACGCCGAATCATGTCTCGTTTATTGATGGCATGCTGCTGGCGCTTTTCCTGCCGATAAAACCGGTCTTTGCGGTGTATTCCGACATCACCGACAGCTGGTTTATGCGCTGGCTGAAACCGTATGTGGATTTTATGCCGCTGGATCCGACCAAACCGATGGCGATTAAGCATCTGATCCGCGAAGTGGAAAAAGGGCGTCCGGTGGTTGTATTTCCGGAAGGGCGTATTACGGTTACCGGTTCTTTAATGAAGATTTACGACGGTGCGGCCTTTGTGGCGGCGAAGTCACAGGCGACCGTCATGCCGGTGCGCATTGATGGCGCGGAATACACGCCGTTTGGCCGGTTGTTCGGCAGCTTTAAAATCCGCTGGTTCCCGAAAATTACCATCAGCCTCTTACCGCCGACCACCATTGCGATGCCGGACGCGCCGCGCTCGCGCGACCGCCGTGTTCTCGCCGGTGAGCAACTGCATAAAATTATGATGCAGGCGCGTATGGATACCCGCAAGCCGGAAACCTTGTATCAGGCATTATTATCCGCACAAACCCGTTATGGCCGTCGCAAACCCTGTATCGCTGATATCGCATTCAAAGAAGATACCTATCAGGGCCTGCTGAAAAAATGCCTGGGCGTGAGTCGCATTTTGCAACGTTTTACCCGCGAAGGTGAACATGTGGGGATGCTGTTACCCAATGCGACGATCATGGCGGCTGCGCTGTTTGGCGCGTCAATGCGTAACCGTATTCCGGCGCTGCTCAACTACACAGCGGGTGCAAAAGGGTTGCAAAGCGCCATGAAAGCGGCGCAGATCAACACCATTATTACCTCCCGCCAGTTCCTTGAAAAAGGCAAGCTGACGCATCTGCCGGAGAATGTACCTGAGGCGAACTGGGTTTATCTGGAAGATTTGAAAGACACGGTGACCACACAGGATAAGCTGTGGATCCTGTTCCATCTGATCTTTCCTCGCCGCGCGATGTTGCCGCAAAAGCCCGATGACGCAGCACTGGTACTGTTCACCTCCGGTTCTGAAGGTAACCCGAAAGGTGTGGTGCATTCGCACGCCAGCCTGCTGGCTAACGTCGAGCAAATCCGCACTGTTGCTGACTTCACGCCGCGCGACCGGTTTATGTCGTCGCTGCCGCTGTTCCACGCCTTTGGCCTGACGGTCGGATTGCTGACGCCGCTGATCACCGGCGCGCGGGTTTTCCTGTATCCGAGCCCGCTGCATTACCGCATTGTGCCGGAACTGGTGTATGACCAGAACTGTACCGTATTGTTTGGCACCTCAACGTTCCTCGGCAATTACGCCCGCTTTGCGCATCCGTATGATTTTGCACGGTTGCGGTATGTGGTCGCCGGAGCGGAGAAACTGGCGGAAGGCACCAAAGAAATCTGGCAGAACAAATTCGGTATCCGCATTCTGGAAGGCTACGGCGTGACCGAGTGCGCACCGGTAGTGGCAATCAACGTACCGATGGCGACCAAAGTGAATACCGTCGGTAAGATTTTGCCGGGCATGGAGTCACGTCTGATTACCGTGCCGGGCATTGAAGAGGGCGGTCGTCTGCAACTGCGCGGGCCTAACATCATGAAAGGTTACCTGCGCGTTGAAAATCCGGGTGTGCTGGAAACACCGCAGGCTGAAAATGCCGCAGGTGAAATGCAGGCGGGCTGGTATGACACCGGCGATATCGTCACGCTGGATGAAAAAGGTTTCTGCACCATCCGGGGCCGCGTGAAACGTTTTGCCAAACTGGCGGGGGAAATGGTCTCGCTGGAAAGCGTCGAACAACTGGCGATCAACGCTTCACCGGATAAACAGCATGCGGCGACGTCCCGCAGCGATGCCAGCAAAGGCGAGGCCCTGGTGCTGTTTACCACCGATCCTGAATTACGTCGTGATGCGCTGAGCAAGGCCGCCCGTGAACTCGGGCTGCCGGAACTGGCGGTGCCGCGTGATATTCGTGTCGTTAAAGCGTTACCGTTGCTCGGCAGCGGTAAACCCGATTTTGTCACCCTGCGTCAGATGGCAGAAAACCCGGAGACTGAGGCATGATCCAGCCAGTAAAGGCGGCATCGCCGCTGATGTCAAAAAGTATGATTGCGGTGATCGTGGCGCAGTTCCTGTCGGCTTTCGGTGACAATGCGCTGCTGTTCGCCGCGCTGGCGCTGATCAAACAGCAACTTTACCCCGACTGGAGTCAGCCTGTTTTACAAATGGCGTTTGTGGCGACCTATATTATCCTCGCGCCGTTTGTCGGGCAGTTTGCCGACAGTTTCTCCAAAGGCCGCGTGATGATGGTCGCCAACCTGCTCAAACTGGCAGGCGCGGCGGTGATTTGCGCCGGACTGAATCCGTTCCTCGGTTATACATTGGTCGGTATTGGCGCAGCGGCGTATTCGCCAGCCAAATACGGCATTCTGGGCGAGATCGCCAGTGGTGAACAGTTGGTGAAAGCCAATGGCCTGATGGAAGCCTCTACCATTGCCGCGATTCTGCTGGGTTCTGTGGCCGGTGGCGCGCTGGCTGACTGGAGCATTCTGGCGGCGCTGGGTATCTGCGTGCTGGCGTATGGTGCGGCGGTGGTCGCAAACTGGTTTATTCCGAAGCTGAGTCCTGCGCGTCCGGGACAGTCATGGAATCCGGCAAAAATGAGCCGGACTTTTTTCTCTGCCTGCAAAACATTATGGCAGGATGGCGAAACCCGCTTCTCGCTGGTCGGTACCAGCCTGTTCTGGGGCGCGGGCGTGACGCTGCGTTTCCTGCTGGTGCTGTGGGTGCCAGTGGCGCTGGGCATCACCGATAACAAAACCCCTACGTTGCTGAATGCGATGGTGGCGGTCGGGATTGTGTTGGGTGCGGGCGCGGCGGCGAAATTAATCCGTCTGGATACCGTGAAACGCTGCCTGCCTGCAGGCGTCGCTATCGGTATCGCCGTGGTGGTCTTCGCACTGCAAACCAGCATGCTGAGTGCTTACATTGTGCTGGTGGTGGTGGGGATTCTGGGCGGCTTCTTTGTGGTGCCGCTGAATGCACTCTTGCAGCATCGCGGTAAAATTTCCGTTGGTGCCGGTAATGCGATTGCAGTGCAGAACCTGGGTGAAAACACCGCCATGCTGCTGATGCTCGGTTTGTATTCGCTGGTGGTGATGGTTGGCGCGCCAGTGGTGGCGATTGGCATCGGATTCGGTGTGGTATTCGCACTGGCGATAGCCGGGTTGTGGATCTGGAAGAATATGCAGAAACGCCGCCTGGCGTGACCGGGCAGGTGAAAAAAGAAAAGGGCGCTGAGCGCCCTTTTTTACTGCCTGCGACCAGGGTTTACGGCGCAGGAATAGTGAAGCGTTTGTGGATATTTTCCAGATCAGCAAGGATCTCCTCATCGAGCGTCAGATCCTGACTGTCGATGTTGATCTTCAGCTGTTCGAGCGTGGTTGCGCCCAGCAGTGTGCTGGCCACAAACGGTTGCTGGCGCACAAAGGCCAGCGCCATCTGCGAAGGATCCAGGTTACGTTTCTTCGCCAGCGCGACATATTCGGCAATCGCCGCTTCAGCCTGCGGTGAAGAGTAGCGGGTGAAACGGCTGAACAGCGTATTACGTGCCCCGGCCGGTTTCGCACCGTTAAGGTATTTGCCACTCAGTGTGCCAAACGCCAGGCTGGAGTAGGCCAGCAGTTCAACCCCTTCGTGCTGACTGATTTCTGATAAACCGATTTCAAAGCTGCGGTTCAGCAAACTGTACGGGTTTTGAATCGACACAATACGCGGCAGATCGTGTTTTTCAGCCAGTTGCAGGTAACGCATCACGCCCCACGGCGTTTCGTTAGAAACACCGATATAGCGGATTTTACCGGCGCGAACCTGTTCATTCAGTGCTTCCAGCGTTTCCAGCAAAGTCACCGGAGACTGTTCTTCGGTGTACTGATAGCTCAGTTTGCCAAAGAAATTGGTCTGGCGCTGAGGCCAGTGAATTTGATAAAGATCGAGATAATCGGTGTTCAGACGTTTCAGACTGGCATCCAGTGCCGCGCGGATATTTTTGCGATCCAGCATCTGATCCGGGCGAATGGCGTTGTCACTACCCCGGGAAGGGCCGGAGACTTTACTCGCCAGAACGATCTTTTCACGATTGCCACGGGCTTTCAGCCAGCTACCGATATAGGTTTCCGTCAGCCCCTGAGTTTCAGGACGCGGCGGAACGGGATACATCTCTGCGGTATCAATCAGGTTGATACCCGCCGCAACGGCGTAATCGAGTTGCTGGTGGGCGTCGGCTTCGCTGTTTTGTTCACCAAAAGTCATGGTGCCAAGTCCCAGTAAGCTCACTTCTAAAGAACTGTGGGGTATACGGTGATATTGCATTGCCGGTCTTCCTTTATATCTGAGAATGTCAGCCTGTTAGAAAAAGCGCCTTAACTGACTATATACAAGGCTGGCAGATGGGGGAAGTGGCAGTGTGTGCGGGAAGAACGATGCGGGCGGTGGATAAAATAACAAAGAGCCAGTCCTGATAACTGGCTCTTTAACGGGTTAAGAGGCGTTTTGCTTAACGCTTCATCACCTGGCTGACGTTGTCATTATTGATCTGGCGATCGTTACCTTGTTCATCGGTGTAACTCAGCAGTCCGGTAGATTTATCCAGCTTAGGTTTACCATCAGTGAGGATCATATTGCCGTCTTTGGTTGAGATCACATAGTCGCTGGCACAACCTGCGAGGCTCAGCACCACAAGCGCAGCACCGGCTGCCATTAAAGTTTTTTTCATCATCGTTAACGTTCCTTTTTGTTGTACCGAAGATAGTGATATTTAGCGTAGCAAACTATCCCGCAGACCGCGTGGAATGGTATCGGTTAAAGCTGAAAATGACGGGCCAGAAGCGCTGCGGTAAAACGCTTTTTCAAATAGAAGCCGCGCGGCAGTGTCAAAATGGGTTGCCCTAATTCCCCGATCGCTTCCGTCAGCGCTTTGCTGTTGGCGGCTTTGGGGCGAATTTGCAGATATTCGCCATGGCGTGCTGTGATGCTTTCGACTTTACCCAGCACGATCAAATCCATCAGTTCCTCCCAGTCCTGACGCAGTTGCTCATCTTCTTCCTCAGAGGGTTGCCATAATAAAGGTGCTCCGATGTGGCGCCCGGCCAGGGGGATCTGGCGCTCACCTTCGACCGGTATCCACAAAACCCGGGCCAGTTTATGGCGCACGTGACTATTTTCCCAGGTCACGCCGCTGTTGCCGGTTAACGGGGCAACGCAAACAAAGGTGGTTTCCAGCGGCCTGCCCCGGGAATCAACCGGGATTGTTTTGAGCTCAATGCCAATGTCAGCAAAATCCTGCTCGGCTTTGCTTCCTGCTACCGCACCGAGATACACCTCAACCAACATACCAACCCAGCCTTTCTCCCGTTTAAGATTCTCAGGGATGGGCAGTCCGGCCCGGGCGGCGAGTTCACCCAATGTATGACCCGCCAGCGATTGCGCGCGCAACAACAGTTCCTGTTCATTGAGCGGGGGCCGGGCGGCAGGGAAAGGAATAGACATAAAAAACAATGCTCACTCGATAGATTAAATTTCGTACTGCTTTTGTCATGCACAGTGAATAAAAAGTTGTTCCTGTGGATCAATGAAATAATAGCATGATTTGCCTTAGTTTTTTTTGAGGTTTCTGGCGTATTGAGTGCATCGCCGCTGAGGTTGATCACCTGTTGAAGGCGACAATGAACAGGATCTTCCACCTACTTATCCACAGATTTCTTGGATAACCCTGTCTGAATGAGAGCACTGGTTCGATTTACAGGCTTGACGGCCTGGGTTTTATCCATTTTTTGGCGGGATAGCGTCAACTTTTAGACGATCGCTGTGGATAAAAACGACATTGGTGGATCTTTCACCAGATCACTTTCAGGTGTGAGATAACTCTCATTTTTAAGCATGGGATAACTCCATTTATTATTGGTAATATGCTGTTTTAAAATGATTTAATA
>NZ_JAFMOS010000634.1 GCF_019049755.1 Rahnella perminowiae | reverse complement strand
AAATGAGAGTTAGATAGCAGAAGAATATAAATAGTTAAATAATGTTCAGTTTGGCTTTTTTTTAAACGAAATTATTAACCCTCCGAAATTTCTTCAACTAATCATGACGTTATTTTCTATCCCCCCTCTAAAAAACCTCATCACATTGCGCTAAGCATTTGTGTGGCTGCGTAAATATTGCCAAACCGTCTCCGCTCTGGCTTGACAAGGTTTTAAAACCATCCGTAAACTCTTTTCTGTGGGAATTTGTGGGGGAAAGTGGTGGAAAGGGTCACAGAGGGGTAGAGCGGTCATGTTTCGTGGCGCGACGATGGTTAACCTCGACAGCAAAGGGCGACTTGCCGTACCTACCCGTTATCGGGATTTGTTGAGCGAAGAATCGCAAGGTCAAATGGTATGTACCATAGACCTCCATCACCCATGCCTTCTTCTTTACACCCTCCCTGAGTGGGAAGTTATCGAACAAAAATTGTCCCGTCTGTCGAGCATGAACCCTGTTGAGCGCCGTATTCAGCGCCTGTTACTGGGGCATGCCAGTGAGTGTCAGATGGATAACGCCGGACGTCTGCTGATTGCAACGACATTACGTCAGCATGCCGGGCTGGCAAAAGAAGTGATGCTGGTTGGGCAGTTCAACAAGTTTGAGCTGTGGGATGAACAGACCTGGTATCAACAAGTTAAGGAAGACATCGACGCTGAACAATCGTCTCAGGAACCCCTTTCTGACCGGTTACAGGACTTGTCATTATAAGCATGGTTGAAAACTATAAACACACTTCCGTTTTGCTGGATGAAGCCGTTAACGGCCTCAACATTCAACAGGACGGCATTTACATAGACGGAACTTTTGGCCGTGGTGGCCATTCACGTTTGATTCTGTCCCAGCTTGGGCCGGACGGACGCTTGCTGGCGATTGATCGCGATCCACAAGCGATCAAAGCCGCAGAATCTATTGATGATCCCCGTTTTTCCATTGTTCACGGACCTTTTTCCAACCTTGCTGACTATGCGCGGGATCGTGGTCTGGAAGGCAAGATCGACGGCGTCTTACTGGATTTAGGTGTTTCCTCTCCGCAGCTTGACGATCCTGAACGTGGATTCTCCTTCATGCGTGACGGGCCACTGGATATGCGTATGGATCCGACCCGAGGTTATTCAGCTGCTGAGTGGCTGATGAAAGCTGAAGCTGAAGATATTGCCTGGGTGTTGAAAACGTTTGGTGAAGAGCGTTTTGCCAAACGTATCGCACGCGCGATCGTCGAGCGTAACCGCGAATTGCCGATGACACGGACCAAGGAACTGGCGGATTTGATCGCTAATGCCTCGCCAGTACGTGAGAAGCACAAACACCCGGCCACACGCAGTTTCCAGGCGATCCGTATCTATATCAACAGTGAACTGGAAGAGATTGAACGCGCGCTGGATGGCGCACTGGAAATTCTGGCGCCTGAAGGCCGTTTATCCGTGATCAGCTTCCACTCTCTTGAAGACCGGATTGTAAAACGTTTCATCCGTCAGCATAGCCGTGGCGCGCAGGTGCCGGCCGGTATTCCGATGACGGAAGCACAAATCGCAGAACTTGGCGGACGTTCACTGAAATCAGTCGGGAAAATGATGCCCTCTGAAGCCGAAGTGGCCGAAAACCCACGGGCCCGCAGTTCTGTTCTGCGTTTTGCTGAGAGAACAACAGCGTGATAGGCAACGAACGCCACGGATTAGTGGGAGTGATCGCCGGCGATATTCTTCGCAACGGCAAAATCCCGTTAATTCTGATGATCGCCGTTTTGGTCAGTGCAATTTTAGTGGTCACTACCGCTCACCGTACGCGTTTGCTGACGGCTCAGCGCGAACAATTAGTCCTGGAAAGGGATGCGCTGGATATTGAATGGCGCAACCTGATCCTTGAAGAGAACGCCCTCGGCGATCACAGCCGGGTGGAACGCATCGCAACGGAGAAATTGCAGATGCAACACGTTGATCCATCTCAAGAAATTATTGTGGTTCAACCTTAAATGCCCACGGAGAATACAGGCAGCGAATGAAAGCAACACGCACCGCGAAGTTAAAGCGTCCCGAAAACCAAGCCAGCTTCATCAGCTGGCGTTTTGCGTTGTTGTGCGCCTGTATCCTGCTGGCATTGGTTGGCCTGATGTTGCGCGTGGCGTATCTGCAGGTGATTAATCCGGATAAGCTGGTGAAGGAAGGCGACCTGCGTTCCCTGCGCGTACAAACCATTCCCACATCCCGTGGCATGATTACTGATCGCTCAGGTCGCCCGCTGGCGGTCAGTGTGCCGGTTAACGCCATCTGGGCTGACCCTAAAGAAATTAGCGATCGCGGCGGTATCACCACCGATACCAAATGGAAAGCACTGGCCGATGCGCTGAATATGCCGCTTGCTCAGCTTTCTTCCCGTATTACTGCCAATCCCAACGGACGCTTTGTCTATCTGGCACGCCAGGTCAATCCTGCGGTCGGCGAATATATTCGTAAACTCAAACTGCCGGGAATTTCCCTGCGTCAGGAATCCCGCCGCTATTACCCTGCCGGGCAGGTGACATCGCATGTTATTGGCGTCACCAATATCGACGGCGAAGGTATTGAAGGCGTTGAGAAGAGTTTTGACCGCTGGCTGACCGGTAAACCGGGCGAGCGAACTATTCGTAAAGACCGCTTCGGTCGCGTTATCGAAGATATTTCTACCGTAGACAGCCAGGCGGCACACAATCTGGCGCTGAGCATCGATGAGCGTTTGCAGGCGCTGGTTTACCGCGAGCTCAATAACGCGGTGGCATTCAATAAAGCGGAGTCGGGCACTGCGGTGCTGGTCGATGTGCAAACCGGTGAAGTTCTGGCGATGGCCAACAGCCCGTCCTACAACCCAAATAACATGCCGGATACGCCAAAAGACGTGATGCGTAACCGCGCCATCACCGATATCTTCGAACCGGGTTCAACCGTGAAACCGATGGTAGTGATGACGGCATTGAAAAATGGTGTGGTGCGCGAGAACAGCGTACTCAATACCTTGCCGTACCGGATTAACGGTCATGAGATTAAAGATGTGGCCCGTTACGCGGAACTTTCCGTCACGGGTATCTTGCAGAAGTCGAGTAACGTTGGTGTTTCACGACTGGCGTTATCGATGCCATCCGCAGAGCTGGTAGACACTTACTCGCGATTCGGATTGGGAAAACCGACCAATTTGGGGCTGGTCGGAGAAAGCAGTGGCTTATACCCTAAAAAACAACGGTGGTCTGACATAGAGAGGGCCACCTTCTCTTTCGGCTACGGGCTAATGGTGACACCTCTCCAGCTAGCGCGAGTCTATGCAACCATCGGCAGCATGGGCGTTTATCGCCCGTTGTCGATTACCCGGGTTGATCCGCCGGTTTCCGGCGAGCGCGTTTTCCCTGAACCACTGGTGCGTACCGTCGTACATATGATGGAAAGCGTGGCGCTGCCCGGCGGTGGCGGTGTGAAAGCGGCGATCAAGGGCTACCGCATTGCGATCAAAACCGGTACCGCGAAAAAGGTCGGGCCGGACGGGAAATACGTTAATAAATACATTGCCTATACCGCCGGCGTTGCGCCAGCAAGCAATCCAAGATTTGCCCTTGTCGTGGTTATCAACGATCCACAGGCAGGGAAATATTACGGTGGGGCCGTTTCCGCACCGGTGTTTGGCGCCATCATGGGCGGGGTATTGCGTACCATGAACGTTGAACCAGATGCGCTGACTGCCGATGAAAACGCAGACATAGTGAATAATCAAAAAGAGGCTTCAGGTGGCAGATCGTAATTTGCGCGACATCTTAGCGCCCTGGGTGAGTGATGCCCCGGCGGTAGCGCTAAAAGACATGATTCTGGACAGCCGCGTTGCAGCTGCCGGCGATCTGTTTGTCGCGGTTTCAGGCCATACCAGTGACGGGCGTCGTTTTATTCCCCAGGCAATTGCTCAGGGCGTCGCCGCCGTGGTGGCCGAGGCAAAAGGTGAACAAAAGCACGGAACGGTCTGCCAGATGCATGGTGTACCGGTCGTTTATCTGGAAGATTTAAATATTTTGCTGTCACAGCTGGCGGGCCGTTTTTACCAGCAGCCGGGCAAAACATTACGTCTTGTTGGCGTAACAGGCACCAATGGCAAAACCACCACCACGCAACTGCTGGCGCAGTGGAGCCAGTTGCTGGGCGAAACCAGTGCCGTCATGGGCACCGTGGGCAACGGGTTGCTGGATAGCGTCGTGCCCGCCGAAAACACCACCGGTTCTGCCGTACAGGTTCAGCATATTCTGGCTGATCTGGTGAAACAGGGCGCAACTTTTGCTGCAATGGAAGTTTCTTCACACGGGCTGGTTCAGCATCGTGTTGCCGCACTGCCCTTTGCCGCTGCCGCATTTACCAACCTGAGTCGTGATCACCTTGATTATCATGGTGATATGCAAAGCTATGAAGACGCCAAATGGCAGCTTTTCGCTTCACATCAGGTCGGCCAAAAAATTATTAATGCTGACGATCACGTTGGCGCACGCTGGCTGGCAAAAACGCCAAATGCGATTGCGGTCAGCATGGAAGACAAAATTCCGGCAGGCTGGAATGGCCGCTGGCTGGTAGCCCGTAGCGTGAATTATCACGATAACGGTGCCACCGTAAACATCGATTCCAGCTGGGGCGAAGGCCGGCTGGAGAGCCGCCTGATGGGCGCATTCAACGTCAGTAACCTGCTGGTTGCCTTGGCAACGCTGCTTTCTCTGGACTATCCGCTGGCACAATTGCTGGCGACAGCCTCTCAGTTGCAACCGGTCTGCGGTCGCATGGAAGTTTTCAATGCGCCGGGTAAACCCACTGCAGTGGTTGATTATGCTCATACGCCTGATGCACTGGAAAAAGCCCTGGCGGCAGCACGTCTGCATTGTCGTGGCACATTGTGGTGTGTCTTTGGTTGCGGTGGCGATCGTGACAAAGGCAAGCGTCCGCTGATGGGCGGTATCGCTGAGCAATACGCCGACCGCGTGATTGTTACCGATGATAATCCCCGCAGTGAAGAGCCTCGCGCTATCGTTGCCGATATTCTTGCAGGCCTGCTTGATGCCGGGCGCGCGCAGGAAATTCATGGCCGCGCAGAAGCAGTCACCAGTGCGATCATGCAGGCTAAAGAAGATGATGTCGTGTTGATTGCCGGTAAAGGGCATGAGGATTACCAGCTTGTCGGCAATCAGCGTCTCGATTATTCCGACCGCGTTACGGTCGCTCGTTTGCTGGGGGTGATCGCATGATCCGCGTTTCCCTGCAAACTCTGGCCGATGCGCTCAACGCTGAGCTTATCGGGGTTGATACCCAAATTGACAGTGTAACGACCGATACCCGTCAGGTGACCGAAGGCGGTTTGTTTGTGGCACTCAAAGGCGAAAAATTTGATGCCCATGACTTTGCGGTTGATGCCGTAAAAGCCGGTTCCGCGGCTTTACTGGTAAGTAAGCGCTTACCGGTGGATGTTCCTCAACTCCTGGTAACGGACACTCGTATTGCACTCGGACAACTGGGCGGTTGGGTGCGTCAGCAGGTTCCTGCCCGAGTCGTTGGTCTGACGGGGTCTTCCGGCAAGACTTCTGTGAAAGAGATGACAGCGGCGATTTTGCGCGAGTGCGGCAATGTGCTGTATACCGCAGGTAACTTCAATAACGATATTGGTGTTCCGCTGACATTGCTGCGACTGACGGCAGAACATGATTTTGCTGTGATAGAAATGGGCGCGAATCATCCGGGTGAAATCGCCTATACCACTGCGCTGGCGCGGCCTGAGACGGCGCTGGTAAATAACCTGTCTGCCGCACATCTGGAAGGTTTCGGTTCCCTTGCCGGCGTGGCCCGTGCGAAAGGCGAGATTTTCGAAGGGCTGCCGAAAAAAGGCATTGCCGTTATTAATGCGGACAACAATGATTATGCCAACTGGCAGCACAAGCTTAACGGCAAAACTGTCTGGCGTTTCTCCCCGATTCTTGCTGAAGGCATCGATTTCAGTGCAACTGACGTCAAGCTCAGCCCGTTAAATACCGCATTCACGCTGCATTCTCCTCAGGGAAACATTGACGTTTCACTGCCGGTGCCTGGCCGTCACAACATCGCCAATGCCCTGGCTGCGGCCGCGCTGGCGCTGTCTGTAGGCGCATCGCTGGAAAACGTGCGCGCCGGGCTGGCGACATTGCAATCCGTCAAAGGGCGTCTGTTCCCTATCGCACTTTGCGACGGCAAAACTTTGCTCGATGACAGCTACAACGCCAACGTCGGTTCCATGACCGCTGCCGCACAGGTGCTGGCAGAGATGCCGGGATACCGCGTAATGGCGGTAGGCGATATGGCGGAACTGGGCGCTGAAAGCGAAAGCTGCCACCGCCAGGTCGGCGAAGCTATCCGCGACGCCGGTATCGACAAGGTATTCAGTATTGGTCATGACAGCCGCATCATCAGTGATGTCAGCGGGTGTGGTGAACATCTGGAAGATAAGGCAGCCCTGACGGCCCGTTTAACGAGCTTACTGTCTGAACATGCGGTAATTACCGTTTTAATTAAAGGTTCACGTAGTGCCGCAATGGAGCAGGTAGTACGCGCGTTACAGGAGAATGCAACATGTTAGTTTGGCTGGCCGAACACTTGGTCAAATATTATTCCGGCTTCAACGTCTTTTCTTACCTGACGTTTCGCGCCATTGTCAGCCTGCTGACCGCGTTGTTCCTGTCGTTATGGATCGGGCCTCGCATGATTGCCCGCCTGCAGAAAATGTCTTTCGGTCAGGTTGTGCGTAACGACGGCCCGGAATCACATTTCAGTAAACGTGGTACACCGACGATGGGCGGCCTGATGATTCTGGCGTCTATCACGATTTCCGTATTGATGTGGGCCTATCCGTCCAACCCGTACGTGTGGTGTGTACTGTTCGTATTGCTGGGTTACGGGGGGGTGGGCTTTATCGATGACTACCGCAAAGTCGTGCGTAAAGACACCAAGGGCCTGATTGCCCGTTGGAAATATTTCTGGCAGTCCGTGATTGCGCTGGCGGCGGCCTTCACGATGTATGCCATTGGTAAAGACACGCCTGCGACCGAGCTCGTGGTGCCGTTCTTTAAAGACATCATGCCGCAGCTGGGTTTGATGTACATCCTGCTGAGCTATTTTGTGATTGTCGGTACCAGTAACGCAGTAAATCTGACGGACGGTCTGGATGGTCTGGCGATTATGCCAACGGTTTTCGTCGCGGCGGGGTTTGCGCTGGTGGCATGGGCGACCGGTAACATGAATTTCGCCAGCTATCTGCACATTCCGTATCTGCGCCATGCCGGTGAGCTGGTGATCGTGTGTACTGCCATTGTCGGTGCCGGGCTGGGGTTCCTGTGGTTCAACACCTATCCGGCACAAGTTTTCATGGGGGATGTCGGCTCTCTGGCTTTGGGAGGCGCGCTGGGTACTATCGCCGTGCTGCTGCGTCAGGAGTTCTTACTGGTGATTATGGGCGGTGTGTTTGTTGTCGAAACGCTGTCGGTCATCCTGCAGGTCGGGTCCTTTAAGTTACGTGGGCAGCGTATTTTCCGTATGGCGCCGATTCATCATCACTATGAACTTAAAGGCTGGCCGGAACCGCGCGTCATTGTGCGTTTCTGGATTATTTCGCTGATGCTGGTGCTGATTGGCCTGGCGACGCTGAAGGTACGATAAATATGGCTGACTATCAGGGTAAAAAAGTGGTCATCATCGGGCTGGGTCTTACCGGCCTCTCTTGTGTTGATTTCTTTGCAGCACGTGGCGTAACGCCGCGTGTTATTGATACCCGCGTCAGCCCGCCAGGGCTCGATAAACTGGCGGATAACATTGAGTGTCACCTCGGTTCGCTCAATGAAGACTGGCTGCTGGACGCGGATTTGATCATTTCAAGTCCGGGTGTTGCGCTGGCAACGCCGGCACTCAGCGCTGCTGCAGACGCAGGCGTGGAAATCATCGGCGATATCGAATTGTTCTGCCGTGAAACGCAAACCCCGATCGTCGCCATTACCGGTTCGAACGGCAAAAGCACCGTCACCACGCTGGTTGGCGAGATGGCGAAAGCGGCCGGATGGCGCACGGGCGTAGGCGGTAATATCGGTTTGCCTGTGCTGACTATGTTGGATCACGAATATGATTTGTTTGTGCTTGAGCTCTCCAGCTTCCAGCTTGAAACCACGCACAGTCTGCACGCGGCTGCGGCGACCATTCTTAACGTAACTGAAGACCATATGGATCGCTATCCGTTTGGTTTGCAGCAATACCGGGCAGCCAAGCTGAAGGTTTACGAGAACGCAGCATTGTGTGTCGTTAATGCCGACGATGCGCTGACCATGCCGGTACGTGGTGCGGATAAACGTTGTGTGAGTTTTGGCGTCGATGTGGGTGATTACCATCTGACCCGTCAGCAAGATGATATCTGGTTGCGTGTCCGTGGTGAGAAAGTCCTGAATACCCGCGAAATGCCGCTCACAGGACGCCATAACTATACCAATGCCCTGGCGGCGCTGGCGCTGGCGGATGCGGTCGGTATCCCTCATGCATCCAGTCTGAAAGCGCTGACGACCTTTACCGGTCTGGCTCACCGTTTCCAGCTGGCATGGCAGCATAACGGCGTGCGCTGGATTAATGATTCGAAGGCCACCAATGTGGGCAGCACCGAAGCGGCATTAAACGGGCTGCATGTTGAAGGCACGTTGCACCTGCTGTTGGGCGGAGACGGGAAATCAGCTGATTTCTCGCCACTGACGCGCTATCTGCAAGGCGATAAGTTACGTATTTATTGTTTTGGGCGTGATGGTGCGGAGCTTGCGGATTTGCGTCCTGAGGTTTCCTCCCTGTTTGAAACGATGGAACAGGCGATGCGTGATATCAGCACGCGTGTGGCTTCCGGGGACATGGTTTTACTGTCGCCAGCCTGCGCGAGCCTGGATCAGTTCCGCAGTTTTGAACAACGCGGCGATGTCTTTACCGCGCTGGCGAAGGAGCTGGGCTCATGAGGATTCGGATCCCCGGGCTGAGCCTCGCCGCCAAGTTTAATGACTGGGTGATGGGCTCCAAAGAAAACGACTCCGTCACACTGGTGTTGTATGACCGGACGTTGCTGTGGCTGACATTCGGATTGGCTATCGTCGGCTTCGTGATGGTGACATCGGCCTCAATGCCGATTGGCCAGCGTCTGGCAGATGACCCGTTTTTGTTTGCTAAACGCGATGCCATTTATCTCGGTCTGGCGTTTGGTTTATCGCTGGTGACATTACGCGTGCCGATGGCGGTCTGGCAGAAGTACAGCAACGTTCTGCTACTGCTGTCGGTGATCATGCTGCTGGTGGTGCTGGTTGTGGGTAGCTCGGTTAACGGGGCATCACGCTGGATTTCTCTCGGACCCCTGCGTATTCAGCCAGCAGAGTTCTCCAAGTTGTCACTGTTTTGCTACCTCGCCAGCTATCTGGTGCGCAAAGTGGATGAAGTGCGCAGTAACTTTTGGGGCTTCTGCAAACCCATGGGCGTGATGGTGGTGCTGGCCGTATTGCTGTTGGCTCAGCCTGACCTCGGTACGGTGGTTGTGCTGTTTATCACTACGCTGGCGATGTTATTCCTGGCGGGTGCCAAGATGTGGCAGTTCCTGGCCATTATCGGTTCGGGCGTATTCGCCGTAGTACTGCTGGTTCTTGCCGAGCCATACCGTATGCGTCGTGTGACATCGTTCTGGAATCCGTGGGCGGATCCGTTTGGTAGTGGCTACCAGTTAACGCAGTCACTGATGGCATTTGGTCGTGGGGAATTCTGGGGGCAGGGATTAGGTAATTCAGTCCAGAAACTGGAGTATTTACCTGAAGCACATACTGACTTTATCTTCTCCATTTTAGGTGAAGAGTTGGGGTATTTCGGTGTGGTTTTAGCCCTGTTAATGGTATTCTTCGTCGCTTTTCGCGCCATGTCTATCGGACGCAGGGCGTTAGAAACTGACCAGCGTTTTTCCGGGTTCTTAGCCTGTTCAATTGGCGTATGGTTCAGCTTTCAGGCGTTGGTTAACGTCGGAGCCGCGGCGGGCATGTTGCCAACGAAAGGTCTGACACTGCCGCTCATCAGTTACGGCGGTTCGAGCCTGTTAATTATGTCGACGGCAATCGTGTTATTGCTGCGAGTGGATTTTGAAACGCGGCTGGCAAAAGCCCAGGCGTTTGTAAGGAGTGCCCGATGAGTGGCAATGCCCGGCGTTTAATGGTGATGGCCGGCGGTACCGGTGGACATGTTTTCCCTGGACTGGCAGTAGCCCATCATCTTATCGCGCAAGGTTGGGAAGTTCGCTGGCTGGGTACAGCAGACCGGATGGAAGCGGATTTGGTACCCAAACACGGTATCGATATTGATTTCATTAAAATTGCCGGATTGCGTGGGAAAGGTCTGAAAGCGCAACTTACTGCCCCTGTTCGCATATATCATGCGTGGCGTCAGGCGAAGGCGATCATGAAACGCTTCCAGCCAGATGTGGTATTGGGCATGGGCGGATACGTGTCCGGCCCCGGGGGGCTGGCGGCCTGGTCACTGGGCATTCCGGTGGTGTTACACGAGCAAAATGGTATTGCCGGTATGACCAATAAAGGTTTGTCGCATATTGCCAAAAAAGTGTTGCAGGCGTTTCCGGGTGCATTTCCACATGCTGACGTTGTTGGCAATCCGGTGCGCACGGATGTCCTGGCGCTGGAATTACCGGCAACCCGACTGGCCGGTCGTGAAGGGCCAATCCGTGTGCTGGTGATTGGTGGCAGTCAGGGCGCACGCGTCCTTAATCAGAGCATGCCGGACGTGGCGGCGCTGATGGGCGATAAAATTACGCTGTGGCATCAGGTGGGTAAAGGTGCGCTGGAGTCCGTGAATCAGGCTTATGAAAAAGCCGGTCAGGCGCAGCATAAAGTGACCGAATTCATTGATGACATGGCAGAGGCTTACGCCTGGGCTGATGTGGTGGTTTGCCGTTCCGGGGCGTTAACGGTCAGCGAAATTGCTGCCGCAGGCTTACCCGCGATTTTTGTGCCTTTCCAGCACAAAGACCGTCAACAGTACTGGAATGCGCTGCCGCTGGAAAAAGCCGGCGCTGCGAAGATTATTGAGCAGAAAGATTTTAGTGCCGCCGCCGTCGCTGATCTGATGGCCGGATGGGACAGAACCCATCTGATGGGGATGGCGATGGCTGCACGTGCCGCCGCCATTCCCGATGCGACAGAGCGTGTTGCCGCAGAAGTGGTTACCGCCAGCAAAAAATGAAAGTGAACGGGCCATGCAGTGTATGGTCCCAGCCGTAAGAAACGGATTAATCAGTAACCTGAAATAGTGAATAAAAACGTGAATACACAACAATTGGCGAAACTGCGTACCTTCGTGCCTGAGATGCATCGTGTCCGGCACATTCACTTTGTTGGCATCGGTGGTGCCGGCATGGGTGGTATCGCCGAAGTGTTGGCCAATGAAGGCTATCAGATCAGCGGTTCTGATTTAGCACCGAATGCAGTGACTCAGCAACTGACTGCACTGGGCGCGACGATTTATTTTAATCACCGCCCTGAGAACGTGCTGGATGCCAGCGTGGTGGTGGTTTCCACGGCGATTTCATCCGATAACCCGGAAATCGTTGCGGCGCGCGAAGCCCGTATTCCGGTGATCCGCCGTGCGGAAATGCTTGCAGAACTGATGCGTTTTCGTCACGGCATCGCCGTGGCAGGTACGCACGGTAAAACAACGACCACGGCAATGGTAACCAGTATTTATGCCGAGGCCGGGCTGGATCCGACCTTTGTCAACGGCGGACTGGTGAAAGCCGCAGGCACGCATGCGCGTCTGGGTTCAAGCCGTTTTCTGATTGCTGAAGCAGATGAAAGCGATGCGTCTTTCCTGCATCTGCAACCGATGGTTGCTATCGTGACCAATATCGAAGCAGATCATATGGATACGTATCAGGGTGACTTTGAAATCCTGAAACAAACCTTCATCAATTTCCTGCATAACCTGCCGTTTTACGGACGCGCAGTGATGTGCATTGATGATCCGGTGATCCGTGAGCTGATACCCCGCGTAGGCCGTCATATGACGACGTACGGTTTCAGCGAAGATGCCGATGTGATTATCGAAAACTATCGTCAGGTAGGTGCGCAAGGGCACTTTACGCTGCGCCGCCAGGACTTGCCGCTCATCAGTGTGACGCTGAACGCGCCGGGTCGTCACAATGCCCTGAACGCTGCGGCCGCCGTCGCCGTCGCGACTGACGAAAATATCAGCGACGACGCTATTTTACGTGCGCTGGCAGGCTTCCAGGGTACCGGACGCCGTTTCGATTTCCTGGGCGAGTACGCGCTGGAAAATGTGAACGGTAAAACGGGGAGTGCAATGCTGGTCGATGACTACGGTCACCATCCGACAGAAGTCGATGCCACGATCAAAGCGGCACGTGCGGGCTGGGCAAACAAACGCCTGGTGATGATTTTCCAGCCGCACCGTTACACCCGTACCCGCGATTTGTACGATGATTTTGCCAATGTGCTTTCACAGGTTGATGTGCTGATTATGCTGGATGTCTATCCGGCCGGAGAAGCGCCAATCCCGGGCGCGGACAGCCGCTCGTTGTGCCGCACTATTCGCGCACGCGGCAAGCTTGATCCGATTTTGGTTTCTGATATTGAGGCGGTGCCGGAAAGTCTGGCGCAAATCCTTGACGGTGATGATTTAGTTCTGGTTCAGGGTGCCGGTAATGTCGGCAGAGTAGCCCGTAAATTGGCTGATCAAAAGCTGCAACCGGTTAAGAAAGGTGAAGAACATCATGTCTGAGAAAGTAGCGGTATTGTTCGGGGGAACTTCCGCAGAACGCGATGTGTCATTACAGTCAGGCGCCGCGGTACTGGCAGGTTTACGCGAATCCGGTGTTGATGCCCACGGCATCGATACCAAAACCTTTAATGTGGCGCTTCTCAGGGAAGAAGGTTACAGCAAAGTCTTTATCGCACTTCACGGTCGCGGTGGCGAAGACGGGACGATGCAGGGGTTGCTGGAACAAATCGGTTTGCCTTATACCGGCAGCGGTGTAATGGCGTCGGCGCTGACCATGGATAAGTTCCGCACCAAACTGGTGTGGCAGGCTTTAGGGCTACCGGTTACGCCGTTTGTCGCATTGCATCGTTCACAAATTGAAGAAGCAGGGCAGGGCGCTCTGGCGGCAAAAATCGCCGAACTGGGTCTGCCGCTGATCGTCAAACCAAGCCGTGAAGGTTCCAGTGTCGGGATGAGCAAAGTGACAACGGAAAAAGAGTTGCTGCCTGCTCTGCAGGAAGGCTTCAGGCATGACGATAACGTACTGATCGAAAAATGGCTGAGCGGCCCGGAATATACCGTGGCTATCGTGGGCGATCAGGTGATGCCATCCATTCGCATCCAGCCTGCCGGTACATTTTATGACTATCAGGCAAAATATTTGTCTGATGAAACACAATATTTTTGCCCGAGCGGGTTAAGCGAAGCGCAGGAGCAGCAGTTGACTGTGCTGGCGTTGCAGGCTTATAAGGCGCTCGATTGCAGCGGCTGGGGGCGTGTCGACGTCATGCAGGACGGTGATGGCAACTTCAATTTACTGGAAGCGAATACCTCGCCAGGAATGACGAGTCACAGTCTGGTGCCGATGGCGGCTAAACACGCCGGGCTGAGTTTCCCGCAACTCGTTTTCCGTATTCTGGAACTGGCAGACTGATATGTCGCAAGCCGCCCTGAATACCCGAGAGCGTGAGACGGCTGAGAGCAACGGCCGTCGCAGTAACGGTGGCCAGCTGGCAGGGATCGTGTTTCTGCTGCTGGTGGTAGGAACGATTTTATGGAGTGCGTGGGCCGTTGTCGGCTGGATGCAGGATGCAAACCGATTGCCGTTATCCCAGTTAGTCGTCACCGGCGAGCGGCATTACACGACCAATGATGATATTCGTCAGGCGATTCTGTCCTTAGGGGCACCGGGAACGTTCATGACGCAGGATGTAAACGTCATTCAGCAGCAGATTGAGCGTTTACCCTGGATAAAACAGGTCAGCGTACGTAAGCAATGGCCGAATGAACTCAAGATACACCTCGTGGAGTATGTGCCGGTCGCACACTGGAATGATCTGCATATGGTTGATGCCGATGGCAAATCTTTCAGCATACCCGCTGAGCGTGTGGTCAAACAAAAAATGCCGTTGCTTTACGGTCCGGAAGGCAGCGAACAGGATGTTTTGCAGGGCTTTCAAACGATGAGTCAGGCGCTGGCCGCCGGAAAGTTCACGTTGAAAGCGGTAGCAATGAGTGCACGTCACTCGTGGCAGTTAACTCTGGATAATGACGTCCGGCTGGAATTGGGGAGAGATGACCGGATGGGGCGTTTACAACGTTTTATCGAGCTTTACCCGCGATTCCAGCAACAGGCACAAGCCGATAAAAAACGCATCACTTATGTCGATTTACGTTATGACAGCGGTGCGTCGGTGGGTTGGGCTCCAGAGTTTATTGACCAGCAAAACAGTAATCAGCAACAGAATCAGGCACAGGCTAAACAACAATGATCAAGTCGACGGACAGAAAACTGGTAGTTGGGCTGGAGATCGGTACGGCAAAAGTAGCCGCATTGGTGGGGGAGGTTCTGCCCGATGGCATGGTCAATATTATCGGTGTGGGCAGTTGCCCGTCCCGGGGCATGGACAAGGGTGGCGTGAATGATCTGGAATCGGTGGTGAAGTGCGTACAGCGCGCCATCGATCAGGCTGAACTGATGGCGGATTGCCAGATTTCCTCTGTTTACCTTGCTTTGTCTGGTAAACATATCAGCTGTCAGAATGAAATAGGGATGGTTCCTATTTCAGAAGAGGAAGTCACGCAGGAAGATGTAGAGAATGTGGTGCATACCGCTAAATCAGTCCGCGTGCGGGATGAGCATCGGGTTCTGCATGTGATCCCTCAGGAATATGCCATTGATTATCAGGAAGGGATTAAAAATCCGGTCGGTCTTTCCGGCGTGCGTATGCAGGCTAAAGTCCACCTGATTACCTGCCATAACGATATGGCAAAGAACATTGTGAAGGCGGTTGAACGCTGTGGCTTAAAAGTTGACCAGCTGATTTTTGCCGGTCTGGCCGCCAGTTATGCGGTACTGACCGAAGATGAGCGTGAATTAGGGGTTTGTGTCGTTGATATTGGTGGTGGAACCATGGATATCGCGGTTTATACCGGCGGCGCACTACGTCATACTAAGGTCATCCCGTATGCAGGGAACGTGGTCACCAGCGACATCGCTTATGCGTTTGGAACGCCGCCGACCGATGCCGAAGCGATCAAAGTTCGCCACGGTTGTGCATTAGGATCGATTGTCGGCAAAGACGAAAATGTCGAAGTGCCGAGCGTCGGTGGACGTCCACCACGCAGTCTGCAGCGTCAGACACTGGCTGAAGTTATCGAGCCTCGTTACACAGAATTGCTGAATTTAGTGAACGACGAAATTTTGCAATTGCAGGAGCAGTTACGTCAGCAAGGCGTAAAACATCATCTGGCCGCTGGCATTGTACTCACAGGCGGTGCAGCACAAATTGATGGTCTGGCAGCTTGTGCGCAGCGGGTATTTCATACCCAGGTGCGCATCGGGCAACCTTTGAACATCACCGGGCTGACAGATTATGCGCAGGAACCTTACTACTCAACGGCTGTAGGGCTGCTGCACTACGGGAAGGAGTCTCACCTGAGCGGTGAGGCCGAAGTGGAAAAACGCGCCTCAGTGGGCAACTGGTTCAAACGAATCAACAGCTGGCTGAGAAAAGAGTTTTAATGTTTTAACAACGGGATCATGCTGTTAAGCTTTTTGATCCCGAAGCGACAGGCACAAAACGGAGAGAAACTATGTTTGAACCTATGGAACTGACCAATGACGCGGTGATTAAAGTCATCGGCGTCGGCGGTGGCGGTGGCAACGCTGTCGAACACATGGTGCGTGAGCGCATCGAAGGTGTTGAATTCTTTGCCGTTAATACAGACGCCCAGGCGTTACGTAAAACGGCAGTAGGACAGACTATTCAGATCGGTAGTGGTATTACCAAAGGTCTGGGTGCTGGTGCGAACCCGGAAGTGGGTCGCAATTCTGCAGAAGAAGATCGTGAAGCCCTGCGCGCTGCGCTTGAAGGTGCTGATATGGTCTTTATCGCAGCGGGCATGGGTGGCGGTACCGGTACCGGTGCAGCGCCTGTGGTGGCTGAAGTAGCAAAAGATTTAGGTATTCTGACCGTGGCTGTGGTGACTAAGCCTTTCAACTTTGAAGGCAAAAAACGCATGGCATTTGCGGAGCAGGGTATCGCTGAATTGTCCAAACATGTGGATTCTCTGATCACTATCCCGAACGACAAGCTGTTAAAAGTTCTGGGTCGCGGTATCTCTCTGCTGGACGCCTTCGGTGCGGCCAACGACGTGCTGAAAGGTGCGGTGCAGGGTATCGCTGAGCTGATCACCCGTCCGGGTTTGATGAACGTCGACTTCGCCGACGTGCGCACCGTCATGTCCGAAATGGGTTATGCCATGATGGGTTCTGGTGTGGCATGCGGTGAAGACCGTGCTGAAGAAGCGGCAGAAATGGCGATCTCCAGCCCGCTGTTGGAAGACATCGACTTGTCCGGCGCGCGCGGCGTTCTGGTCAACATTACTGCTGGCTTCGACCTGCGTCTGGATGAATTCGAAACCGTGGGTAACACCATTCGTGCTTTCGCATCAGATAACGCAACCGTGGTTATCGGTACGTCTCTTGACCCGGAAATGAATGACGAGCTGCGTGTGACCGTGGTTGCAACCGGTATCGGCATGGACAAACGTCCTGAGATCACTTTGGTGACTAACAAGCCAGCCAGCCAGCCCGTGATGGATCATCGTTACCAGCAGCACGGTATGTCTCCGTTGCCGCAGGAAACGAAACCTGCTGCTAAAGTGGTGAATGATCAAAGTGCGCAATCCAATAAAGAGCCCGACTATCTGGACATCCCGGCCTTCCTGCGTAAGCAGGCAGACTAGTCCGAATTGTAGGATCTCCGCTCTTTGTGCTAAACTGTCCCGCCGACCTTAAGGTATGCTTAGGTCGGTTGGATGGATAAACATTGCGAGATAAAAACGATGATCAAACAACGTACATTAAAACGTATCGTTCAGGCGACGGGCGTCGGTTTGCATACCGGCAAGAAAGTCACCCTGACTCTGCGTCCTGCACCGGCAAATACCGGGGTCATCTATCGTCGCACTGACTTGAATCCACCGGTTGATTTCCCGGCAGATGCAAAATCCGTGCGTGATACCATGCTCTGTACTTGCCTGGTTAATGAGCATGACGTACGCATTTCTACGGTAGAACACCTTAATGCGGCATTAGCAGGCCTGGGCATCGATAACATTATTATCGAAGTCGACGCGCCGGAAGTGCCTATTATGGACGGTAGTGCCGCACCTTTCGTCTATCTGTTGATGGATGCAGGGATTGAAGAACTGAACAGCGCGAAGAAATTCTTGCGCATCAAAGATACTGTGCGTGTTGAAGACGGTGATAAGTGGGCTGAGTTCAAACCCTTTAATGGTTTCTCTCTGGACTTCACCATCGACTTCAATCACCCGGCGATTGATTCCAGTTCTCAGCGCTACAAGATGAACTTCTCCGCAGAAGCATTTGTTCGCCAAATCAGCCGGGCACGTACTTTCGGTTTCATGCGTGATATCGAGTACCTGCAGTCACGCGGTTTGTGCCTGGGTGGCAGCTTTGATTGCGCAATTGTTGTAGATGATTACCGTGTGCTTAACGAAGATGGCCTGCGTTTTGAAGATGAATTCGTTCGTCACAAAATGCTGGATGCTATCGGTGACTTGTTCATGTGTGGGCATAACATTATTGGTGCGTTTACCGCCTACAAATCTGGCCACGCCTTGAACAACAAGTTATTGCAAGCGGTACTGGCTAAGCAGGAAGCCTGGGAATTAGTCACGTTCCAGGATGAAGCTGAAATGCCACTGGCTTTTAAAGCACCGTCTACAGTATTGGCGTAATCGGTACTTTTGGTATTACTTATTACGACTGGTTGGTTTGGCACTCTCTCCGGCCAATTCAGCCAGTCGTTCTAAAGCCTTTCTGAGTTTCTCCGGGCTCCGGCTCGCAAGTCCCCTTAATTCCTCTGCACTTTGTGCACTCAAATGCCTGACAGGCATAGATTCTGACGCGTTCGCTTTATTTTTAACCGCAATCTGCGAAGCATTTTCCATTTTCGCCATGAGCGAAGGATTAATCCTGATGTCGATTGATGACAATGATGGTAGAATTTGCGCTCGAAGTGCAGAGAGTAATGCGGGTTGTTCATAGCGTAATCGCATCATCCAGCTGGCATTAGCTATTTCAAGTACTAAAACTCCCTGTCGATAATTACCGACACGACACCAGGGTTGCATGGGTGCCGGTAACAGGCCTTTCACTGCGCGGTTGAGTTTCAATAACGCCGCCGCACGCTGTTGAACAATACGCAGCGGGCTTTGTTCAGTCGAAGAGGCGTCATCGAACAGGATATCTAATAATTGTGGGCGACTATCGCGCATGATGGGCTCCGGCGGATTGTAAACTTGTGATTGGCATTCTAAATCGTTGGCGACAATTTGGCAGAAGGTATTTTTGGCCGCATCTCCTGTTGGGGATGGTCGCGGCAAGCCTTGGCGTGTCCACTAACCTGTCGCAAACGGAACTGCCAGCGGCTCCCAATACATCCTCAAGCCTAAACCGTCTTACTATCGCCAGCACAGGGCTGAGTAATCTTGCGTTACTCCAGGCGAATCGCCGCCCGTCTTTCGGTGTAGATTACTGGCAACAGCATGCATTACGCACGGTCATCCGTCATCTTTCTTTTGCTTTGGCACCGCAGGTCGTTTACACCGTCGCGCAGCCGGAAGCAGAAATGCAGGAAGCTGAACCGCTGCATGTTCAGCAACTCGCGTTGCTGGTGACCCTGAATGCTTTACTGACCCATGAGCCAAAACCTCCGGTTATCATCCGTCAGACGCAGCAACCTTTTCTCCCTCTTGCTTCATCGTATCAAACCGGCCTGTGGTTAGCACAGGTGCAAGGCATTCGTGCCGGTCCGTCCCCTCTGATTTAACAGACTGTAATTCTAAACTCTATTTATAAATCAACAAATTATTGGCTACATTGCGTGGCCTCCAAGAGATATTAAGCACTATGTTAATCAAATTATTGACCAAAGTTTTTGGTAGCCGTAACGACCGTACTTTGCGCCGTATGCGTAAAGTGGTTGACCTGATCAACCGCATGGAACCTGAAATCCAAAAGCTGACCGATGAGCAACTGCAGGCGAAAACCAACGAATTCCGTGAGCGCCTGGCGAAAGGTGAAGTACTGGAAAACCTGATCCCGGAAGCCTTTGCGGTTGTCCGTGAATCCAGTAAACGTGTATTCGGTATGCGTCACTTCGATGTGCAGCTGCTGGGCGGTATGGTGCTGAACGAGCGTTGCATCGCAGAAATGCGTACCGGTGAAGGTAAAACGCTGACCGCAACCCTGCCAGCTTACCTGAACGCATTGAGTGGCAAGGGCGTTCACGTCGTTACCGTCAATGATTATCTGGCACAGCGTGACGCCGAAAATAACCGTCCGCTGTTTGAATTCCTTGGCCTGAGCATCGGCATCAACTTGCCAGGTATGCCTTCTCCGGCGAAGCGTGCTGCTTATGCTGCAGACATCACCTACGGTACAAACAACGAATACGGCTTTGACTATCTGCGCGACAATATGGCATTCAGCCCTGAAGAACGTGTACAACGCAAACTGCACTATGCGCTGGTGGATGAGGTTGACTCCATCCTGATTGATGAAGCACGTACCCCGCTGATTATCTCCGGCCCGGCCGAAGACAGCTCAGAAATGTATACGCGGGTAGATAAACTGATCCCTAAACTGATCCGTCAGGAAAAAGAAGATTCAGATACCTTCCAGGGTGAAGGACATTTTTCTGTTGATGAGAAAGCGCGCCAGGTTCACCTGACCGAGCGTGGCCTGGTCTTGATCGAAGAAATGTTGGTAGATGCAGGCATTATGGATGAAGGCGAATCTCTGTATTCCCCGACTAATATCATGCTGATGCACCACGTCACGGCGGCATTACGCGCGCACGTGCTGTTTACCCGCGATGTTGATTACATCGTGAAAGACGGCGAGGTCATTATCGTCGACGAACATACCGGTCGTACCATGCAAGGCCGTCGCTGGTCAGACGGTCTGCATCAGGCAGTTGAAGCCAAAGAAGGCGTTGAAATTCAAAACGAAAACCAGACGCTGGCATCCATCACCTTCCAGAACTACTTCCGTCTGTATGAAAAACTGGCCGGCATGACCGGTACTGCGGATACCGAAGCGTTCGAATTCAGCTCTATTTATAAACTGGATACCATTGTTGTGCCAACGAACCGCCCTATGGTGCGTAAAGATATGGCCGACCTGGTGTACATGACCGAAATGGAAAAAATTGGCGCGATTATCGAAGATATCCGCCAGTGTACTGCCAAAGGTCAGCCTGTTCTGGTTGGTACTATTTCCATTGAAAAATCAGAAGTTGTTTCCAACGAACTGACCAAGGCGGGCATTGCGCATAGCGTCCTTAACGCCAAGTTCCATGCCAAAGAAGCAGACATTGTTGCTCAGGCGGGTCAGCCAGGTGCAGTCACCATCGCCACCAATATGGCCGGTCGTGGTACAGATATCGTGCTGGGCGGCAGCTGGCAGGTTGAAGTCGAAAACCTGGGCGAAGAAGCAACGGATGAGAAAATCGCTGAAATTAAAGCCGCATGGCAGATCCGTCATGACGCCGTTCTGGCTGCAGGTGGTTTACACATTATTGGTACTGAGCGTCATGAATCCCGTCGTATTGATAACCAGTTGCGCGGCCGTGCGGGTCGTCAGGGTGACGCCGGTTCATCCCGTTTCTATCTGTCTATGGAAGATGCCCTGATGCGTATCTTCGCCTCTGACCGCGTGTCAGGCATGATGCGTAAACTGGGTATGAAACCGGGCGAAGCGATTGAACATCCATGGGTCACTAAAGCCATTGCTAACGCTCAGCGTAAAGTTGAAAGCCGTAACTTCGATATCCGTAAGCAATTGCTGGAATACGATGATGTGGCAAGCGATCAGCGTCGTGCGATCTATAGCCAGCGTAACGAATTACTGGACGTGTCTGATGTGAGCGAAACCATCGCCAGCATCCGTGAAGATGTATTCAAAGCCACTATCGACAGTTACATTCCGCCACAATCCCTTGAAGAAATGTGGGATGTAAAAGGTCTGGAAGAGCGCCTTAAGAATGATTTCGAGCTGGAAATGCCGATTTCTGAATGGCTGGATAAAGAGCCGGAACTGCACGAAGAAACCCTGCGCGAACGTATCATGGAGATCGCGAAAGAATCTTACGCCCGTAAAGAAGAAGTGGTTGGCGCTGAAATGATGCGTAACTTCGAGAAAGGCGTGATGTTGCAGACACTGGACTCACTGTGGAAAGAGCACCTGGCGGCGATGGATTACCTGCGTCAGGGCATCCATTTACGCGGCTATGCGCAGAAGGATCCTAAGCAGGAATACAAACGCGAATCCTTCGCGATGTTTGCTGCCATGCTCGAATCCCTGAAATATGAAGTGGTCAGCGTACTAAGCAAAGTCCAGGTGCGTATGCCTGAAGAAGTGGAAGCGATGGAGATTCAGCGCCGTGAAGAAGCTGAGCGTCTGGCTCGTCAGCAGCAGCTTAGCCATCAGGATCAGCAGGAAATCGAAGTGGCTGAGGCAGCGCGACTTGCTTCTTCCGGAGATCGCAAAGTAGGCCGTAACGATCTCTGCCCGTGTGGTTCCGGTAAAAAATACAAACAATGTCATGGCCGCCTGCAAAAGTAACATCTCCGGCTAAGTCATCGTGTTAATCTTGAAGGCGGCTTAATTGCCGCCTTTATTTTTGGCTAAATAGTCCTCATAACAACAGTCAATGTAGTCAGCGGATAGGTGGAACTGTGGCGCTTAAACAACTTAATATCGCAGCAGGCATTATCCGGAATGCCAGCAAAGAAATCTTTATCACTCAGCGCGATGCATCATCACATATGGCCGGGTTCTGGGAGTTTCCGGGCGGTAAGATTGAAGCGGGCGAAACACCGGAACAGGCCGTTATTCGCGAGCTACAGGAAGAGGTCGGCATAGATGCTAAATCTCCTGTGTTGCTGAAAACGTTGGAGCACCGGTTTCCGGATCGTATTATTACGCTCTATTTTTTTCTGGTAGAAGACTGGCAGGGCGAGCCGTATGGCAAAGAAGGGCAGCCGAAGCGCTGGGTTGCGCAGGCCGGTTTGAAAGAGGAGGAGTTTCCTCCCGCCAATGAAGGGATTGTTACCGCCCTCAAGAATAATCAGTACTGATTACGCCTGGAATTCAATGGTATACACAATTCGAAAGCGTATAAAAAGGGGCCGGAGCTCCTTTTTATATGCTGTACGGATTAAATCTCTTCTTCACTCCAGTCATCCAGATCATTCACATCCCCCTTACTTGGAATGCGTTTCTCTTCATCGGCCCATTCGCCGAGATCAATGAGCTGACAACGCTTGGAACAAAAAGGGCGGTAAGGGCTTTGTTCACCCCAAACCACGATTTTCTGACAGGTCGGGCAATTTACTTCAATAATTTCAGGGTCCATTTGCAACTCCTAGCAGCAGGCAAGTTCAAAATTCAGTCGCGCGGGAACCACGCCATGTTCACTGTCGAGGGGTAAAAAGCGAATGGCATAACGGGTTTTATGCCCGGATACTTGCGGATAAAGCTGGTTTTCCATCGAGAGCCGTAATCGTAACAGATCTGCGCCTTCCGCGTTGTCCTGGAAAAATCCATTCAAACTGATTTGATTACGAAACGCGCCAGACTGACGGATCAGATCCAGTACCATCATCAGCGAATTATTCAGCGGAGCCAGAGTTTCGAGCCAGTTTTGCACTTCACGATCACGTTGTGACTGTGCCAGATGAAGCCAGATATGCAGTGTCGGCAAATCAAAGCTGCAGCACCCGCCCGGGATACTCAGACGTTGGCGAACCAGCGCGACCAGACGATCCTCCTTCAGGGCTTGACCTATGCGTGGAGCTTTCATTAATACCGATGCGCATTGCTTAAGCTCAGCGCGCAGTCCTTCGATCCTGACTAAATCAACGCCCGGGACATCTTTCCATTGAGACAATTTTTGCTGCTGGCGTTCAAGCTCTTTCAGTAAATCGGTGCGAACTTCACCACGTTCCAGCACATCCAATAAATCTGCAGCGGTGCGAAAAAATAGCAGAGCAGAGGCGATATCAGTGAGTTGTGCGTTGGAATGCATCTGTTGCAATAAAAACTCGATGCGAAGCCAGGTACGCATTTTCTCATTCAGTGGATGTTCAAAGAGAACGGTTGCAGCTACATCAGTCATGCTTGGCAATATCCTGTCTGTTTACTCACACCGCAAGTTGCAGGTAGCGGTGATGTAATTGGGCAACACGCGGTTCAATTAATTTCGGATCACCGCTGTTATCAATAATGTCATCCGCGCAGGCCAGACGTTTTTCACGGCTGATCTGCGCAGCAATAATACTTTCAGCCTGCTGGCGGCTGATACCATCGCGCGACATCGTCCGGGAAAGCTGAATATGGGGTTCTACATCCACGACCAGAACGCGGTTCGCTTGCGTCTGTAATCCATTTTCAATCAGCAGCGGTACGACCCAGAGTACGTACGGCGTCTGCGCCTCAGCAATCAAATATTGTGTTCTGGCATGAATAATGGGGTGTAATAATTTATTAACCCATTCTTTTTCATCAGCATTGCTGAAAATTCGCTCACGAAGCGCCGGACGTTTCAGTGAGCCATCAGCGGAAATAATACTTTCACCAAATCGCTGACGCAGTTCTTCCAGTGCGGGTTCACCGGGTGCAACAACCTGACGGGCAATCTCATCTGCATCGACAATGCTTACGCCGTGGTGTGCGAAGCTTGCGGAAACGGTACTTTTGCCACTACCGATACCTCCGGTCAATGCAACGATATAGCTCATATTGGTGCTCTGATAAAATTCGTTAGGTAAATGATAAAGAGATTATGAGTAAGTGCAAGCCGTGGTGTTCCCGGTTTTGATGAGAAAAATTATTAATCTGCACAATCAAAAGTCTGTGATGGAGGTTGTAAAAGCCATCTTGCCGTTGTCATTTTCCTGTGTATGATAAAACCACTGGAAAGGGTGTGTAAAAATTTGCCGTGCACCCTAGCGACCCGTCGCCAAACCAGGACTCACACGCCATGCGCATTGAAGAAGATTTGAAGTTAGGTTTTAAAGACGTACTCATCCGCCCAAAACGTTCTACCCTCAAAAGTCGTTCCGAAGTTGAACTGGAGCGCACATTCACTTTTAAACACTCAGGTTTCAACTGGTCCGGCACCCCGATTATTGCCGCGAACATGGACACTGTTGGCACATTCCGCATGGCGGCCGTACTGGCGTCTTTTGGCCTGCTTACGGCTGTACACAAACATTATACCGTAGAACAGTGGCAGGCTTTCGTGACGTCCTCCGATGAATCCGTGCTGCGTAATGTCATGGTATCAACCGGGACGTCAGAAGCTGATTTCGTTAAGACCCTGCAAATTCTTGCTTTATCGCCTCTGCTGAAGTTTGTTTGTCTGGATGTTGCTAACGGTTATTCCGAGCACTTTGTAGATTTCCTGCGACGTGTACGCGAAGCCTGCCCGGATAAAGTCATTTGCGCGGGCAACGTGGTGACCGGTGAAATGGTGGAGGAGCTTATTCTCTCTGGCGCGGACATCGTAAAAGTCGGCATCGGTCCGGGGTCGGTATGTACGACTCGCGTAAAAACCGGTGTGGGATATCCGCAGCTTTCCGCTGTTATTGAATGTGCTGACGCTGCTCATGGTCTGGGCGGGCAGATTGTCAGCGATGGCGGTTGTGCTGTTCCTGGCGATGTGGCAAAAGCGTTCGGTGGCGGTGCTGATTTTGTCATGCTTGGCGGCATGCTGGCTGCGCATGATGAATGTGAAGGCACCGTCGTTGAAGAGAATGGCGAAAAATTCATGCTCTTCTATGGCATGAGTTCAGAGTCTGCCATGAAACGCCACGTTGGCGGTGTTGCTGAATACCGCGCAGCAGAAGGTAAAACAGTCAAATTGCCTTTGCGTGGCCCGGTTGAAAACACCGTGCGTGACATTCTCGGTGGATTGCGTTCTGCCTGTACTTATGTCGGTGCAGAGCGTCTGAAAGAACTGACCAAGCGAACAACCTTTATCCGTGTCGCGGAACAGGAAAATCGTCTGTTTGGCAGTAAATAAGCCCGATTCAGTCATAGCGGCGAAACATGTTTCGCCGCTATTTCACCGTTTTTTACCTCTCTGTTTACCCCATCACCGAACCCAGTTGGAAAATGGGCAGATACATCGCAATCACCAGTCCACCAACAATCACTCCCATTACAGCCATGAGTATCGGTTCAATCATTTGTGACAATGAGTCCGCAAGCGAGTTAGCTTTGTCACGATGCAGATGTGCGAGTTTCAGCAATAACTCATCCAGCGCTCCTGATTCTTCACCGATTTTTATCAGCTGATGACATAAGGTCGGGAACAGTGGCGACTGGACAAAAGCTTTATGCAGCGGCGTTCCTTGCATGATGTGCTCGCGTATGTGGTTCAGTGCAGCCTGAAAATGCAGATTAGACATTGATGCAGATGCTGCTGTGAGCCCGGCAATTAACGTCATTCCAGCCTGCTGTGTCATTGCCAGCGTTTGAAATATCTGGCTGAGGCAACTGTCTGTCACCAGGCGTGATGTCAGAGGTAGCCTGAGCAGTAACATCTGCTCGCGTAGTTTCCAATGCTTAAGCGGGTGCAATTTCTGCCAGTAGCCGAAACACAAAAGCGACAAAATACCCGCCAGCCAGGGGCCGCTGTTGAGGATGGCATCAGAAGCAACGACCAGCATGCGTGTAAACCAGGGGAGTTCGGCATCAAAAGAAGCATAAATTTTGGCAAACTCAGGCAACACTAAAGTCAGCATGAGCAACGTGACCACTATCGCGATCAGGCTGACAATCAGAGGATACCGCAGTGCTTTTTTCACTTTGCTTCTTAGTTCAGCCTGTTGTTCCTGTTGAGCGGCCAGTTGCAGACAGCATTTGTCCAGTTGTCCCGTGAGTTCACCAATGGAAATTATCTGCCTGTAAATATCTGGAAAAACATCCGGATAATAATTCAGTGTGACCGATAACGGTTTTCCTTCGCGAACGCCTTTCGCGATATTTAACAATACACAATGCCACGCGGGTTTCGGGTGTTCATTGGCCAGCAAGGTCAGGCCATTCACCAGTGGTAACCCGGCTTGTAGCAGCGTTGCAAGTTGCCTGATGAACGCAACACGTTCCTGATTTTTCCAGAAACGCTTTCCCAGTCGTTGTTTCATAGTGATTTTAAGGGGTTGCAAACCGGCCGCAAAAAGCTGCGGATAAATTCTGGCCTTATCCAGCTCAATACAGTGATCTTGCTGAATACTTCCCTGTGTGTCGATAGCCTGCCAGCGATAGAGTCGCCAGGAATGAGGTGTGTCACCCTCAGTTTTCATGCCCCTTCCCCCTCACCGGTAACACGATATAGTTCTTCAAGTGAGGTGATCCCCTGTTCGACCAGCAACATACCGGCCTCATGCAATGTCTTTTGCCCTTGTTCCCGGGCAATTTTACTCAGCTCATGCACATTGGCCTCTGCCACCAGTGCCTGCTGTAACATGGGGGTTATGTTCAGCGTTTCATAAATACCGGTACGCCCGTAATAGCCTGAAAAGCATTGATGGCATCCTGCAGGCAGCCATAAAGGTATGTGGCCGCTTATGCCATCAGCACTTTTTTCAACCAGCGACATGTGCGGTTTGCGGCAATGCGGGCACAATTTTCGTACCAGCCGCTGGGCAATCACAAGACGCAAACTGGCGGCAATATGGAAACCTTCAATCCCCATCTGTCGGAGGCGGGTCAGTGTTTCGCAGGTAGAATTAGTGTGGAGGGTTGAGAGGACCAGATGCCCGGTTTGCGCTGCCTTTACGGCGATTTCGGCTGTTTCTTTGTCTCTGATTTCGCCAACCATAATGACATCAGGATCCTGACGTAATAAGGCACGCAGGACGCTGGCAAAACTAAGATCTGTTTTGCTGTTAATCTGCGTCTGATTGATGCCACTGACCGGGATCTCAATCGGATCTTCCACGCTGCAGATATTGCGGGAGATAGCATTCAGGTGACGAAGGCCGCTGTAAAGCGTTACCGTTTTTCCACTGCCTGTCGGGCCGGTGACCAGAATTAAACCTTGTGGATGCTTCAGTGCGGTTTTGAAAAAGTCCAGGTCTCGTGGCGTAAAACCCAGTTGCGACATAGAGAGATCCTGCTGAGTCATGTGCAGAATGCGCAGCACGATTTTCTCTCCGTGCAGGGTCGGCAGGGAAGATACTCTCATGGAGTATCTCTGCTTTTGCAGCATGACTGAGAGCTGGCCATCTTGTGGTAGCCGTCGTTCAGCCACATTCAGCTGTCCCATAATCTTCAGTCGCGCGCATACCCCGGCTGCCATCGAAAATTCAGGACCGGGCACTTCCTGCAATACTCCGTCAATTCGCATACGAACCCGGAAACTGTGCTCGTAGGGCTCAAAATGTATATCAGATGCCCTGCGGGTGATTGCCAGTCTGAGTATCTGATTGAGGATGTTAATGACTGGCGCATCACTCTGATTATTCAGCTCATTGCTTTCATCCGTTTCTGCGGGCGATAACGGTTTTTCTGCAGCGATATTTTCCTTTATTTCTGAACTGCCTTGCTCCATAGCTTGTTCCAGCCGCGTTTGTGGCCAGCGTTCAAGTTGCACTTTTAAGCCGGTGGCAAAGCGCAGTACCTGACTTAACGCCTCAGAATCTGCCTCTGTTTCATGGCATGCAACATGAAGCATCTGGTGGTCGCGATGCAACACAACGGCTTTGTAGCGCTGACACAATGCTTCAAGTGACGCTTCACTTTGCAGGCGGTCGTTAATGGATGGAGACTCTGGGCGCAGGGGGGTATCGCTCATTATGGCGCTCCTGTGGTGTCAAAGCGGAAAATGCTTTCGCAAGCTTCAACCATCGAGGTATTACCGGCATTGTTGCAGATTCTGCTCCATGTAATACCTCCCGCCTGGTTATCCGGAACCGGCGTCATCACAACACTGAGGCCATCCAGTGCCTGCTGACCGGTCAGTGAAATTACACCGGAATTAACCTGGATCTGGCTGACATAGCGACTGGTGGTCGTTGCCGGAATGCCCTGACTACCGGCGTTGCAATTTGTCAGCGCCCCCGTATCTATGACGCACAGTTCGACACCGGTTTTGTAGGGCACCATGGTTTGCAGCATGTCTGTCATGGCTGCTTTCTGGATATAGCTCTGGTACGCGGGTATGCCGATGGCACTGAGGATCGCAATAATCGCGATCACCACCATCAGTTCAATGAGGGTAAATCCTTGTTGCCGGTTCATGACGTTCTCCGTTTCGTAAGGCTGCGTTGTCGTTTCTCAGGCAGCAAATTAAACGGAGAAAAAACCTGACTCCAGTGCCATTTCTGGCTTTTCCACGATATCTTCCAGGATAAATATGTCCGCCAGCAAGGCAGTCAAAATTTTTGCGCGAGGACTCGCAACAACAAAGATGAAATGAAAAAAGTGATGGTGGTCAGAAGGAGAGAATGTGAGGGTAGTACGGCAAGATGAAATAGAGCGAAAGACGTCGTGTTGCCCCTGAAAAGGAATCCGGGGGCAACAGCGAAATGATTAGCTGAAGCGCATGGAAAGATCCATGGCTCTGACATGCTTGGTCAGCGCACCGACAGAAATGTAATCCACGCCGGTTTCCGCGAATTCGCGTAGCGTTGTTGCCGTCACGTTACCGGACACTTCAAGCAGCGCACGGCCTGCGGTCAGAATAACGCCTTCGCGCATCATCGGCACGGTGAAATTATCCAACATAATAATATCAGCACCTGCATCCAACGCCTGCTGAAGTTCATCGATGGATTCGACTTCTACTTCAACGGGCACCTCCGCGTGGATCCATAAGGCACGCTCTACGGCCGCTTTGATGGAGCCGCAGGCAATGATGTGGTTTTCCTTAATCAGAAACGCATCAGCCAGACCAAGGCGGTGATTGCTTCCGCCGCCACATAACACGGCATATTTCAGCGCTGTACGCAGGCCGGGTAAGGTTTTGCGGGTATCGAGCAACTGAGTTTTGGTGCCCTCAAGGATTTTCACATAGTGATTCACCTCAGTTGCCACGCCGGACAAGGTCTGCACAAAATTCAGTGCGGTACGTTCACCGGTCAGCAGCATGCGCGCGGAACCTGAGAGTTCACATAAAGTCTGGTTTTCAGATACGTTATCGCCGTCTTTAACATGCCATCTGACGGTGATTTTATCGCCAGCCAGTTGGGTAAAGACTTCGTCCAACCAGCCCTGACCGCAGAAAATGCCAGCTTCGCGGGTAATAATGGTGGCGTTAGCCTGTTTATCTTGCGGCAACAGCTGAGCTGTTAAGTCATTGTTGGCATTGACTTCGCCCCCCAGATCTTCACCGAGAGCCTGAGTAACAAGAGAAGGAATATCATTCTGGATACGTTCGAGTAACTGTGCGCGGCGACTTTCAGGGCTGTAGCTGCGGGTAGACATACAAATACTCCGAAATGGCGGATAAGAAGGAGAAAAAAACATGCTACCCTGTTGCTGTGATAAGTACCACCCGAGCACATCATTGAGGTCTTTGATGCACTTAAAACAAGGCTGGATTACTGAAGCCCGGCAGGTCGTTTCTCCCCATTTTGATCTCCGTCCTGAAGATGAAATACCCTCATTGCTGGTGATCCATAACATCAGTTTGCCGCCTGGAAAATTTGGCGGTCCTTATATTGATCAATTGTTTACCGGCACGCTGAATCCACTGGATGATCCTTATTTTGAAGGGATCAGCCATTTACGCGTTGCTGCGCATTGTTTAATTCGTCGTGATGGCGAGATTGTGCAATATGTTCCGTTTGATAAACGTGCCTGGCATGCCGGTATATCTAGCTGGCGGGGGCGTGAGCGCTGTAATGACTTTTCGATTGGTATTGAGCTGGAAGGGACTGATTTTCAACCCTTTACTGATGCACAATATCGCAGTCTGGCTTCTGTTACTGAGTTGTTAATTAAGCATTATCCTATCAGTCCCGATGCCATTACCGGACACAGTGATATTGCTCCCGGGCGTAAGACCGATCCCGGCCCTGAATTCGACTGGGCATTTTATCGCAAGCTGCTAGCGTTGCCGGTAGGGCAGAATGATCTTTCTGACCGGTAATTAACCGGGCTTCGGTATCTGTTTTACATGGGTAATGTATTAAGAGAGAGTGACAATCGATGACGTTATTTACTTTGCTTCTGGTGCTGGCTTGGGAACGCTTATTCAAACTGGGTGAACACTGGCAGTTGGATCATCGGTTTGAGGTGATTTTTCGCCGCGGCCGGCAGGCTTCTCTGGCTAAAACCCTGGCCATCATGATTATCTGGATGGTGATAATCGGGGGAGTATTGCGTGCTGTGCAGGGGCTCTTCTTCGGTGTGCCAACGCTGATCTTATGGGTGATTTTATGCCTGCTGTGCATTGGCGCTGGCATCAAGCGCAAGCATTACCGTGCCTACCTTAAGTCAGCCCGTCAGGGTGATGTCGATGCCTGTAAGGAAATGGCAGAAGAGCTGGCCTTGATCCATGGGCTGCCAACAGATTGCAGTGAAGAAGCCCGTCTGAGAGAGCTGCAAAATGCACTTCTCTGGATCAACTACCGCTACTATCTCGGGCCGTTGTTCTGGTTCGTGGTCTGCGGGCCTTACGGACCGATAGCGTTGGGCGGTTATGCCGTATTGCGGGGTTATCAGACCTGGCTGGCGCGTCACATGCCACCACTGAAACGTTCCCAGTCCGGGGTGGATGCACTGCTGCATATTCTCGACTGGATCCCGGTTCGTCTGGCTGGCGTTGCTTATGCATTGCTTGGTCACGGGGAAAAAGCCTTACCGGCCTGGTTTGCTTCGTTAGGCGATATTCATTCCTCACAATATCAGGTCTTAACACGGCTGGCGCAGTTCTCTCTGGCGCGTGACCCGCATACTGATCCGGTACAGACGCCTCGTGCGGCCGTGAGTCTCGCACGTAAAGTGACGATGATCATTCTGGTGGTTGTGGCACTGCTGACGATTTATGGCACCCTGATTTAGCGCATTTTGCCATCCACTATTTTGTGACGCTTAGCGCATTAAAAAAGCCCGGTACATTTTCATGGTCCGGGCTTTTTGCTTTTTGTCAGTGCTGTTTTTGTAACGTCAGCGGACGGTTATCGGCGGCGGGTTCTCCGAAATCGGGCATGCCATTCTCGTCCCAGCGGAAGGTTTTAATGCGCGTATGTCGGTTCGGGTCGTACAGCGGATCACCCTCAATTTCGGTGTAATTGCGGGCGTGATACACCAGCACATCTTCGCCCTGTTCATTACGGGTGAAGCTGTTATGACCAGGGCCGAACTGCCGGTTCTGCGCCTGAGTACTGAATACCGGACGCTGGGATTTATGCCAGCTCGCCGGATCCATCAGGTTGCTGTTGATATCTGCGGTAAGAAGGCCGATACAGTAATTTTCGTCGGTAGCGCTGGCGGAATAGGTGATGAAAATTTTATCACCATGTTTGATCACGGCCGGCCCTTCGTTAACCCAAAAACCGATAGTTTCCCAGTCCAGTTCAGGCTTACTGAGCATGACGGGCGGTGATTTCAGCGTCCACGGGTTTTCCATTTCAGCCAGATATAAATTGGAGTTTCCGCGAATTGTTGGGTCTTTTTGAGCCCACAGATAATAGCTTTTGCCCTGATGCTCAAAATGAGTGGCATCGAGCGAAAAACTGTCAATCGGGGTCTGGATCTGACCTTTCTCCTGCCAGGTTCCGCTGAGCGGATCAGCATCCTCACAAACCAGCGCATACATTCTGTGCTGGAATAAGCCATCGACAATTTCTTGTGACGGGGCGGCCGCATAGTAAATGACCCATTGTCCGTCGATGAAATGCAACTCCGGTGCCCAGATCAGCGCACTCATCGGGCCGGTATCTGGCTTGTGCCAGACGAGGGTAGCCGGAGCTTGAGCAAGCCCTGTCAGCGTTGACGAGCGGCGGATCTCCAGCCGGTCATATTCAGGTACTGATGCGATAAAGTAATAGTTTCCGTCGCTGTGCAGCCAGATATGCGGATCGGCACGTTGCTCAATCAGCGGGTTGGGGTAATTACTCATGTTTCAGCTCCTTGCTGGTCAGGGGGACGCTGATTATTTCTGCGTCTTGTGTATTTTTCGCGTCATGATATTCATTCAGTTCGCGGTAATTACGGCGGCGAATCTCCAGATCTGCCTGAATGGTACGCATGGTTTCGCGGTCAACTTTCAGCAGACGTACAACACCGGCGGTAATGAAATAACCCACGCCCGGAATGACAGTGAATAACAACATAATGCCGTTAATGGCATGGTCGCTTTGCTGTGTTGCGCCGGCATTGTAGCCGTACGCAGAGAGCAGGAAGCCGACCATCGCGCCTGCTACCGCCAGTCCGCATTTCAGGAAGAACAGATTACCGGAGAAGCTGATGCCGGTGACGCGCTTGCCAGTTTTCCATTCGCCGTAATCGTCAACGTCAGCCATCAGCGACCAGTGTAGCGGGGAAGGGAGTTGGTGCATGATGTTGAGGATAAAGTACGCCACCAGAATAAGTGTCGTGGCGTGCGGGTCGAGGAAATAGAATCCGCAGGAGAAAATGGTCAGGATGATGTTGGCCCAGAAGAACACTTTCAGTTTGCAGTATTTATCTGTCAGTGGTTTTGCCAGCGCGCTGCCGATCATCATGCCCACTACGCCGAGGCTGATAAACATACTGGCAAATGAAGTGGATTTTTCCATCACCCAGGTAACGTAATACATGGTGGCGGCCATACGGATGAAGCCCGGACACACGTTGCAGAACGTCAGCAGCAGGATGCGTACCCACTGGTCGTTTTTCCACACATCTTTCAGGTCAGATTTTAAGGCATGTTTTGACGGTACTGCGGGCTGGATCCGTTCTTTTACCGAGCTGAAGCAGAACAGGAACATGAACAGCGCGATGATCGCCATCACGCCCATCGACATCTGGTAGCCCTTGGCTTTGTCTGCGCCACCGAAAAAATCGGCCATCGGCAGCAAGGTGGAAGAGAGGATCAGTGTCGCGATCCCTACCATAAAGAAGCGGTAAGACTGACAGGCAACACGCTCATGCGGGTCGGCAGTAATGACGCCACCGAGCGAGCAATAAGGAATGTTGATGGCCGTGTAAGTCAGTGACATCAGGAAGTAAGTGACAAAGGCATAGATAACTTTGCTGTTGTAACTCCATTCCGGTGTAGTGAACATCAGCACGCTGAACAGTACATACGGCACTGAAACCCACAACAAATACGGGCGGAAACGTCCCCAGCGGGTGGTGGTACGGTCAGCGATCGCCCCCATTATCGGGTCGGTTACCGCGTCGATAACACGCACCGACAACAGCAATATCCCCACCAGCGCGGGGGCTAAACCGAAAACATCGGTGTAAAAATAATTAAGAAACAGCATGATGGCGCCGCCAATCATATTGCAGCCCGCATCCCCCATTCCGTACGCTACTTTCTCTTTAAACGACAGTGCGCCTTCCTTCATGGATGTTCACTCCGGCTATTGGATAAAAGGATTTTGTTAAAAAACTGTTTGATAGCTCAGAGTATTGGTCGGAGTGAGACAGAGTGGTCAGGAGGTAAGAGTCATGAAGATGGACATTTTAGTCATACGGGAGGAAATGTGAGCCAGATAACAAATACCCATCATACTTCGAGCTGCAGGTGCGTTGGCTACCATCTTTCACCCGAATCACTTACCAGAGTAAGTTCATCGGGTTCTCTTGCCTGCCGCCTTCCTGCAACTCGAATTATTTTGGGTATCTCTTAACTATTTAACTTAAGCGTTAACGGATTTCCCGCTTTGCTGATTTTTGATCCAGTAACCGATGCCCAGCACCACCAGCCACACAGGGATCAGCCACACGGAGATCGCCATGCCTGGCGTGATAGCCATGATCACCAGAATTGCTGCCATAAACAGCAGGCAGATATAGTTACCCAGCGGATACAGCAGCGCTTTGAACTTAGGTTCCACGCCTTCACGACGTTTCGCCTGACGGAATTTCATGTGCGCAAGGCTGATCATTGCCCAGTTGATCACCAGTGCAGACACCACCAGGGCCATCAGCAAGCCAAACGCCTCACCCGGCATCAGATAGTTGATCAGAACACACAGCGCTGTGGTGGCAGCAGAAACGAGGATGGAAGCCACCGGAACGCCGCGTTTATCGACATTGAGCAATGCCTTAGGTGCGTTGCCTTGCTGAGCCAGGCCAAACAGCATGCGGCTGTTACAGTAAACACAGCTGTTATAAACCGACAGCGCGGCTGTCAGGATCACCACGTTCAGGGCGTTGGCCACCAGTGCATCCCCCAGGTCATGGAAGATCAGCACAAACGGGCTGGTATCCGGTCCGACACGGGTCCATGGCATCAGCGAAAGCAGTACAGCCAGTGAGCCTACATAGAAAATCAGGATGCGGTAGATAACCTGATTGGTCGCTTTAGGGATGCTGACTTCCGGATTATCCGCTTCAGCAGCAGTAATCCCGACCAGTTCCAGGCCACCAAAGGAAAACATGATGATCGCCATCATCATCACAAGCCCGGTCATGCCGTGAGGCAGGAAACCGCCTTGCTCCCAAAGGTTACGTACTGTTGCCTGCGGGCCTGCCGTATCGCTGAACAGCAGCCAGCCGCCGAACAGAATCATCGCCACCACGGCAACCACTTTGATGATCGCAAACCAGAACTCCATCTCACCAAACACTTTAACGTTAGTAAGATTGATGGCGTTGATCAGCACGAAGAATACTGCGGCAGAAGCCCATGTCGGGATTTCCGGCCACCAGAATTGAATATATTTACCCACGGCTGTCAGTTCGGCCATCGCGACCAGAACGTACAGCACCCAGTAATTCCAGCCGGAAGCAAACCCGGCAAATCCGCCCCAGTATTTATAGGCAAAATGACTGAATGAACCGGCAACCGGCTCTTCAACCACCATTTCACCCAACTGGCGCATAATTAAGAATGCGATAAAGCCTGCGATGGCATAACCGAGAATAATCCCCGGTCCTGCGGACTGAATAACGGAAGCGCTGCCCAGAAACAGCCCTGTACCGACGGCCCCGCCTAATGCAATCAACTGAATATGACGGTTTTTGAGGCCGCGCTTCAGCTCATCGCCTTGTTGTTGATCAACCATTTACCTGTCCTCTGTCATAGGGGCAAAACCCATAACATTCTGTGTGTTAGAGAGAATGTAAGGCGATAATTACACTTTTTGTATCTAATTATTTACGGCTGGATTGAGCCTAAAAATCAGGATCATCTACCGTTCGGGCAAGAATAATGTTATGCGGAAAAGTTTGCACGGGGTTTATGCGCCATCCGCATAACAAATAATCAAATTGACCGGAAATTTGTTCTGGATCTCTAAAATGAGATCTCACGCAGCGTAAAAACGATAAATGATAAAAATTTGTTAAAATGTGCGGGGTCGACGCATTTACTGGGTAGCCATATGGACACAAGGTGAATACTTTGTTACTTTACGGCCACGTTTTTTAAATTGGTATTACCAATTGACTCCGGCAACTTACAGAGTCGCTACTCGCAGAGAACCGCACATATATGGCTTACAGCAAAATCCGACAGCCTAAGTTATCCGATGTGATCGAGCAGCAACTTGAGTTTCTGATCCTCGAAGGCACCTTGAGGCCTGGGGAAAAGCTTCCGCCAGAGCGCGAACTGGCCAAACAGTTTGATGTATCGCGACCTTCTCTCAGAGAGGCAATCCAAAGCCTGGAAGGGAAGGGGCTACTCCTGCGCCGTCAGGGTGGTGGCACTTTCGTACAAAGTAACCTGTGGCAAAGCGTGAGTGATCCGCTGGCCGAGTTACTGGCCGACCATCCTGAATCACAATTCGATCTCCTTGAAACACGACATGCCCTTGAAGGGATCGCTGCGTATTACGCGGCGCTTCGTGGCACAGAGGAAGATCTGCAGCGCATTCGCGATTGTCATGTGGTTATTCAGACCGCACAAGACAGCGGAGATCTGGATGCAGAAGCCGATGCGGTTATGCAGTATCAGGTCGCTGTAACAGAAGCAGCCCATAATGTGGTGCTGTTGCACCTGGTCCGCTGTATGGGGCCAATGCTCGAGAAGAATGTTCGACAGAACTTTGAATTGCTTTACTCACGCCGGGAAATGCTGGCGACAGTAAGCAACCACCGCGCCAGTATTTTCGAGGCGATTGTTGCACGGGAACCAGAAATAGCGCGTGCCGCATCTCACCGTCACCTGGCGTTCATTGAAGAAGTTTTGCTGGATCTCAGCAGGGAACACACCCGGCGGGATCGGTCTTTACGACGACTCCAGCAACGAAAAGATGAAAGTTAACCATCAGGGTTAATTTTTAGAGCCCTCATTTGAGGGCTCACGGCAACTACATGACGGGCCTGTCTTCGTGCGCTCTCTTAGCGGCGAAGCGCGTTTTTGAAAGAGTGCAGGAAGACAGGCTCCAGATAAACCAACGTATTAGAGACAGATAAGGAAAAGCACCATGTCAGAACGTGTAAATAATGACGTGGATCCGATCGAAACTCGCGACTGGCTACAAGCGATCGAATCGGTCATCCGTGAAGAAGGTGTTGAGCGTGCACAGTTCCTGATCGATCAGGTTCTCAGTGAAGCGCGCAAGGGCGGCGTAAGCGTCGCTGCTGGCGCAGCCAGCCGTAACTACGTCAATACCATCGCTGTTGAAGACGAACCTGAATACCCGGGTAACCTGGAGCTGGAACGTAACATTCGTACCGCTATCCGCTGGAACGCCATCATGACCGTTCTGCGTGCGTCCAAGAAAGACCTGGAACTCGGCGGCCACATGGCGTCCTTCCAGTCTTCTGCGACCGTGTACGAAGTGTGCTTCAACCACTTCTTCCGTGCGCGCAACGAAAAAGACGGCGGCGATCTGGTGTACTTCCAGGGCCACATCTCCCCGGGCGTATACGCACGTGCTTTCCTTGAAGGCCGTCTGACTGAAGAGCAGATGAACAATTTCCGTCAGGAAGTTCACGGTAAAGGTCTGTCTTCTTATCCGCACCCTAAACTGATGCCTGAATTCTGGCAGTTCCCGACGGTATCGATGGGGTTGGGCCCGATTGGTGCCATCTACCAGGCTAAATTCCTGAAATATCTGGAACACCGTGGCCTGAAAGATACCTCCGCACAGCGCGTTTACGCATTCCTGGGCGACGGTGAAATGGACGAACCAGAATCCAAAGGTGCGATCACCATCGCGACCCGTGAGAAACTGGATAACCTGTGCTTCATCATCAACTGTAACTTACAGCGTCTTGATGGCCCGGTAACCGGCAACGGTAAAATCATCAACGAACTTGACGGCATCTTCTCAGGCGCTGGCTGGAACGTGATTAAAGTGATCTGGGGCAACCGTTGGGATGAACTGCTGCGTAAAGACACCAGCGGTAAACTGATCCAGCTGATGAACGAAACCGTTGATGGCGACTATCAGACCTTCAAGTCCCGCGACGGTAAATACGTTCGTGACCATTTCTTCGGTAAATACCCTGAAACTGCGGCGCTGGTCAAAGACATGACCGACGACGAAATCTGGGCACTGAACCGTGGTGGTCATGATCCGAAGAAAGTTTTCGCTGCACTGAACAAAGCACAGAATACCAAAGGCCAGCCGACCGTTATCCTTGCGCATACCATTAAAGGTTATGGCATGGGCGACGCTGCCGAAGGTAAAAACATTGCTCACCAGGTGAAGAAAATGAACATGGATGGCGTGCGCTATATCCGTGATCGTTTCAGTGTGCCAGTCACCGATGAAAATCTGGAAAAACTGCCGTACATCACGCTGGAAAAAGACTCTGCAGAATACAAATACCTGCATGAGCGTCGTGCTGCGCTGAAAGGCTACCTGCCGACTCGTCTGCCAAACTTCACGCAGAAGCTGGAAATGCCGAAACTGGAAGACTTCTCACCACTGCTGGAAGAGCAGAAGAAAGAGATCTCTACCACTATCGCTTTCGTCCGTGCCCTGAACGTGATGCTGAAAAACGACTCCATTAAAGACCGTCTGGTCCCGATCATCGCCGACGAAGCGCGTACATTCGGTATGGAAGGTCTGTTCCGTCAGATTGGTATTTACAGCCCGAACGGTCAGCAATACACCCCGCAGGACCGTGAGCAGGTTGCTTACTATAAAGAAGACGAGAAAGGTCAGATCCTGCAGGAAGGTATCAACGAACTGGGTGCCGCGTCTTCATGGCTGGCCGCAGCGACGTCTTACAGCACCAACGATCTGCCAATGATCCCGTTCTACATCTACTACTCTATGTTTGGTTTCCAGCGTATCGGCGACCTGTGCTGGGCAGCGGGTGACCAACAGGCGCGTGGCTTCCTGATCGGCGGTACTTCGGGTCGTACTACCCTCAACGGTGAAGGTCTGCAGCATGAAGATGGCCACAGCCACATTCAGTCTCTGACTATCCCTAACTGTATTTCTTACGACCCGTCTTACGCTTACGAAGTGGCTGTCATCATGCATGATGGTCTGGTACGTATGTACGGTGAAGCGCAGGAAAACATTTATTATTACATCACCACGCTGAACGAAAACTACCACATGCCAGCCATGCCGGAAGGCGCGGAAGAAGGCATCCGTAAGGGTATCTACAAGTTAGATACGCTGGAAGGTAGCAAAGGTAAAGTGCAGTTGCTGGGCTCAGGTTCTATCCTGCGTCACGTACGTGAAGCCGCTGAGATCCTGTCCAAAGATTACGGCGTAGGTTCTGACGTTTACAGCGTGACCTCCTTCACTGAACTGGCCCGCGACGGTCAGGATTGTGAGCGCTGGAATATGCTGCATCCAACCGAAACACCACGCGTTCCGTACATCGCCCAGGTAATGAGCGATGCGCCAGCGGTAGCGTCAACTGACTACATGAAACTGTTTGCTGAACAGGTTCGTACATACGTTCCGGCCAGTGATTATCGCGTTCTGGGTACGGATGGCTTCGGTCGTTCAGACAGCCGCGAAAACCTGCGTCACCACTTCGAAGTGGATGCATCGTACGTTGTGGTTGCTGCGCTGGGTGAATTGGCTAAACGCGGCGAAATCGAAACGTCTGTAGTGGCTGAAGCCATTAAGAAATTCGATATCAATCCAGAAAAAGTTAACCCGCGTCTGGCATAAGAGGTAAAGACAGATGGCTATTGAAATTAACGTACCGGATATCGGTGCAGATGCAGTGGAAGTCACCGAAATCATGGTGAAGGTGGGCGATAAAGTTGAAGCTGAACAATCGCTGATCACCGTTGAGGGCGATAAAGCTTCTATGGAAGTGCCTTCTCCACAGGCTGGCGTGGTCAAAGAAATTAAAGTTGCGGTTGGCGATACCGTTGAAACCGGCAAACTGATCATGATCTTCGACGCCGCTGATGGTGCTGCTGATGCGGCACCTGCGAAACAGGAAGCCAAAGCAGAAGAGAAAGCGCCTGCCGCCGCACCTGCTTCCAGCGAAAGCAAAGAAGTGAACGTGCCTGATATCGGTGGCGATGAAGTAGAAGTCACTGAAATCATGGTGAAAGTGGGTGACACAGTCGAAGCGGAACAATCGCTGATCACCGTAGAAGGCGATAAAGCTTCTATGGAAGTCCCTGCACCGTTCGCGGGTAAAGTAAAAGAGATCAAAATCGCTGCGGGCGATAAAGTCAGCACCGGCTCTCTGATCATGGTCTTCGACGTGGCAGGCTCGGGTGCAGCCGCACCTGCCGCTGCTGCAGAAACCAAATCAGACGCGGCACCTGCGGCTCCGGCTCAGTCCGGCAGCAAAGAAGTGAATGTACCTGATATCGGTGGCGACGAAGTGGAAGTCACTGAAATCATGGTGAAAGTCGGCGACAAAATCAGTGCTGAACAGTCACTGATCACCGTTGAAGGCGACAAAGCCTCAATGGAAGTCCCGGCACCGTTCGCGGGCACGGTGAAAGAAATCAAAATCGCGGCGGGCGATAAAGTCAGCACCGGTTCTCTGATCATGGTCTTTGAAGTAGAAGGCGCTGCGCCTGCTGCTCCGGCGGCTAAGAAAGAAGAAGCGGCTGCCCCGGCGAAACAGGAACAAAAAGCCGCTGCACCTGCTGTTAAAGCAGAGAGCAAAGGCGAGTTCGCTGAGAACGATGCTTATGTTCACGCCACGCCGGTTATCCGCCGTCTGGCCCGTGAGTTCGGCGTTAACCTGGCGAAAGTCAAAGGGACCGGCCGTAAGGGCCGTATCCTGCGCGAAGACGTTCAGACTTACGTGAAAGACGCGGTCAAACGTGCTGAAGCCGCGCCGGCAGCAGCAACGGGTGGCGGTCTTCCTGGCATGTTGCCTTGGCCGAAAGTGGACTTCAGCAAATTCGGTGAAATTGAAGAAGTCGAACTGGGCCGTATCCAGAAAATCTCTGGTGCGAACCTGAGCCGTAACTGGGTGATGATCCCGCATGTTACGCATTTCGACAAAACCGATATCACTGAGCTGGAAGCGTTCCGTAAACAGCAGAACGATGAAGCCGCTAAACGCAAACTGGACGTGAAATTCACGCCGGTGGTCTTCATCATGAAAGCCGTTGCGGCTGCGCTTGAGCAGATGCCACGCTTCAACAGTTCTCTGTCCGAAGATGGTCAGAAACTGACGCTGAAAAAATACATCAACATCGGTGTGGCGGTCGATACGCCAAACGGTCTGGTTGTTCCGGTCTTCAAAGACGTGAACAAAAAAGGCATCGCCGAGTTGTCCCGTGAGCTGATGGCGATCTCCAAGAAAGCCCGTGACGGTAAGCTGACTGCCGGTGAAATGCAGGGCGGTTGCTTCACCATCTCCAGCCTCGGCGGTATCGGGACGACCCATTTCGCGCCAATCGTTAATGCGCCGGAAGTGGCTATCCTGGGTGTCTCCAAGTCTGCCATTGAGCCAGTCTGGAACGGTAAAGAGTTCACACCGCGTCTGATGATGCCAATGTCGCTCTCCTTCGACCACCGTGTGATTGACGGGGCCGATGGTGCGCGCTTCATTACCATCATCAACAACGTGTTGTCTGACATTCGCCGTCTGGTGATGTA
>NZ_JAFMOS010000498.1 GCF_019049755.1 Rahnella perminowiae | reverse complement strand
TACCAACAATTTGATCGTTATTAACCATTATCATCTTGTGGTTTATCTGGATATGGTCTCCAGAACTTAAGGAGACGTGTCATGTTCTGGAAGATATTTACGGTTTTTATGGTGCTGTGGCTGATGGTTGGCTTTCTCGTAAATCGCTGCCGACATTGTGAAGAACCGGAAGATAAGAGTGATGAATGCCCCTATGAGTAGGGTATTTTTTTAGGCTGTACGCTCCCAAATCATGACGAGTTTTGATTGAGGAACAATGGAGACAGCCGTACCGGCTCCACTGCTGCCAGTAGCATCGGGTGGTGAAAGCCACGTTAACAAGTAGGGGTATTGTGCGAGCTGAAGACGTGCGAAAGCGGCTGAGGGGGTTCAGCGACTAAGGAGAATTTACACGGGAAATCAATGGGGATGGAACGTGAGGAAAGCCCGGTCAGCCGACCGGGTTTTGTCCTTCAGAGGATAATATTACTCAACCTTGCGGGCGTTGTCTGCTTTCCACTCTTCGTATGTCGCTTCAAGGATCCACAGACAGGTTGCTCCTTTGTCCGCTCCTGGGCGCTGGATCTCAAGGGACGTGGGATCCGCGTGAATGTTGTCAGCCCCGGTCCGGTGCGGACGCCAGGTCTGGGTGGACGGGTGCCGGATGAGCACCGTCAGGGCTTATTTGATGCGCCTGCCGCACAGGTGCCGCTGGGTCGTCTGGGAGAACCGGGAGAAATCGGCAAAGTTGTGGCGTTTCTGGCCTCGGATGCTGCCAGCTTTATCAATGGCACCGCACTGTTTGTGGATGGCGGTATGGCGCAGGTATGAGGCGTTTTCCCCACGACACTCGGCCGACGGTGAGACTGTCGGCAATTTTTTGCGTCTGAGGGATAAACCCTGATAAATCATGATTAATTAGCAGAAATTAATCTATCGGCGTGCTGTCTTTACGGTTGTCGCCTGAGAATATACGATATATTCTCAATGCTTAATTCTTCGCCGGATCACCGCCATGACGACTGCCAGACCTTTGCTCGACGTTCGCCACCTCGCCCTGCATACCGATGCCGGATTACCTCTGGTCAAACCGCTTTCCCTGCAGGTGAACCGCCGTGAAATGGTGGCACTGGTGGGGGAGTCCGGTTCCGGTAAGACACTGAGTTCGCTGGCGCTGATGGGATTGCTGCCGCCGGGAGTGAGTATGACGGGGGGAGAAATCTGGCTGGCCGGTAAATCCATTGCCAGTCCGCAGAGGACGTTTGACGCATCTGCGCGGGGTAAACGGCTGGCGATGATTTTTCAGGAACCGATGACCAGTATGAATCCGGTGCTCAAAGTCGGGGAACAGATAGCCGAAGTGCTGGTACGTCATCAGGGGCTGGACTGGAAACAGGCACACCGTGAGGCCATCGTTTTGCTGGATCGCGTCGGTATTCTGAATCCGGAGCAACGGGCGAAACAATATATCCATCAGCTTTCCGGCGGCATGCGTCAGCGGGTCATGATCGCCAGCGCGATCAGCTGTAAACCGTCACTGCTGATTGCCGATGAACCAACCACCGCGCTGGACGTCACCATTCAGGCGCAAATTCTGGCGTTGCTGCTGGAATTGCAGCAGGAAATGCAGATGGGTGTGCTGCTGATCACCCATGACCTGAGCGTGGTAGCGCGTTACGCCGACCGTGCTTACGTCATGCATCAGGGAAGTCGGGTGGAAGAAGGGCCGGTGGCAAAACTGCTGACCGATCCTCAGGAGCCTTACACCCGTAAACTGATTGCCGCTTCCCAGCCGGAACCGCGCCCGGTCACCGCAGCAATCTGCGCGACATCGCCGCTGGTTCGTTTACACAACGTGAGCAAAAGCTATCCGCAGGCGCAGCATCTCCCTTTTGTACCGGCAAAACGGCAGACCGTGCTTTTCCCGACAACGCTGGATATCCGTCGCGGTGAAATTCTGGGGCTGATCGGTGAATCCGGCTCGGGGAAAACCACGCTGGGCCGGGCGATCATTGGCCTGACGGAAACTGACAGCGGTGATATCGAATTTGACGGCGTTTCCCTGACCCGCGCCAGTCACGCCACACGGCAAAAAATGCGCAGCCGTGCGCAGATTATCTTTCAGGATCCTTACGCCAGTCTGAACCCCAAAATGACCATCGGTGAGCAAATTGCTGAGCCGCTACGTGTCTGGAAATTGCGTCCTGCCGGACAGATTCAGGCGAGGGTAGAGGAATTACTGAAACGGGTGGGACTGGAAGCACATCACGCCAGCCGCTTGCCCGGCGCATTTTCCGGCGGTCAGCGTCAGCGCGTGGCCATTGCCCGTGCGCTGGCATTAGAGCCAGAGTTACTGGTGGCGGATGAAGCCGTGTCGGCGTTAGATCTCTCGGTTCGCGGGCAGATACTGGCATTGCTGGATGAACTTCGCCGGCAACTCGGCCTGACCGTGCTGTTTATCAGCCATGATCTCGCCGCGGTGAAACAAGTGTGTGACCGCGTGGTGGTACTTTATCATGGCAAGGTTGTGGAAAGCGGACTCACTGCACAGGTGCTGGGCACGCCGCAGCATGCTTACACACAAACTTTACTGGCGGCAGCGCCGGATATCGCGCAGGCGCTGAAACTGCGCAATGTCAGTTAAAATCCGTCAGCAGGGGCAGTTCAGGATGACCTGCCCATTCATGCCAGGAACCGACATAAATGGCCAGTTGCCGGTAACCCGCCAGCTGCAAAGCGATGAATACTGTGGCGGCGCGTGCGCCCCGGTGACAATAAATAATGTTCCGCCGGTCGGGCCGCAGTCCGGCTTTTTCCGCGCGATGGCGGATTTCGCCGGCATCCGGAAACCCGCCGTTATGCACCACATCCTCCCAGAACAGCAACTTCGCACCGGGGATCCTTCCTGCCCGCTGACAGCATTCATGCGCAAATTCCCCCGTGAATTCTGACGGACGGCGTGCGTCCACAATCTCTGCGCCCGTTGCCTGTGCCGCAAGCACTTCGGCCCGCGTGGCCGCCAGTGCGATGTTCATGCTGGCGTCCGTACGGTAATCCGGATTGTCGGCGCTTATCACTGCGCTGTTGCCGGTTCCCGGTATGAGATCGCCGCCTGCGCGTTGCCAGGCATCCAGTCCGCCATCGAGCACCAGCGGCTGACAGATACCGCCGCATAGCGCAAACCATGCACCGCGCGGGGAGCGCATGCCGACCTGTTGTTCAAAAAACACCGGCGTGACGCTGTCACTTATAGCCAGTTCCTGCCAGGCAGACCGAAAGGCATTGAACAGGCTGTTCACACCGGCCTGGGTGCTGTCGGGAATAAAGTAATCATAGACATTCAGGTGAAGTGCGCCCGGCAGGGTTCCGGCCTGCCACTGCGTGATTTCACGGACATCAATCAGCGCAAACTGTTCGCCATGGTTGTGGCGACCGAGCAGTTCTTCGGCGCTGATAAGGATGCGCGGCAAGGGTAATGCAGAATAATCAGTCAAGGTAAAATGACTCCGGAAAAAGCGGTAATAACGTACCGGTTCCCTGTTGCTGCGCGAGTGCCAGTACGCGGGCTGCCAGGGCGATGTCGAAGACGTTGAGGCCAAACGAGGAGAAATACACACTGTCATCCGGCGCAGGCCGCCAGCCATCGAGCAGCAGATGGGTTAAATCGGCATCCACGCGGTCCGGCGAAAACTGTCCGGCGCGGTACATCTGAAAAAGACTTTTGGCGCTGGTTTCGCAGAAATCTCCCCACAAATCGACCACCACCCGTGTGGCGCGGGCAATCGCTTCGAACGTGACTTCGTGATAACCCACCTGGATAACCAGCCTTCCGGGACGGATTGCCTCCGTGCCCAGCAGGGGTTCTGCGGCGCTGGTGCAGGTGATCACCGCACCGGCGTCCTGTGCGCAGGCGTGCTGTAAATTGCTGAACCTGATCAGCGGCCACGGCAGATTTTCGCTGTCCGGGGCAAAAACCGTTGCGCTGCGGCTCCACCAGCTGACCTGTTTCAGCTCAGGGAAAAGCTGGCGCAGCATCTCAAGATGCGCCATGGCCTGCACGCCGGTGCCGAGCAGGAGGACGTGCTGAACCGGGCGCGGTGCGGCATGGCGCAACGCCAGCGCCGAGACGGCGGCGGTGCGGGTGGCCGTCAGCGCGGCGCTTTCCACCAGCCCGAGTGGCAAACCATTATCTGCGCGGTTAATCAGCGTCATCGCCATCGCCTGCGGCAGACCGTCGTGTGCATCGGGGCGATGTGCCGTCCATTTCACCCCTGCGGCATTGAAACGGCCACCCACACTGGCGGGCAGCGCGTAGGCTTTTCCCCGGTCGCCACCGAGAGTGACATGGGTTTCCGACGGCATCTGCGCCTGTTGTTGACGCATTAAGGTGACAACGTCACGAATATCATCCAGTGCAGCCTGCGCCTGCGTACCGCCGAGCGTCATCACATCCTGCTGACTCAGATAGCGGAAACCCTGCGTCATCTCAGTGCTCCAGTAAGGTCTGCGCAAAGGGATACAGCGCCGGAGAGCCGCCGCAATGGACGAAAATCACCCGTGAACCGGCGCGGATTTTACCTTGCTCCACCAGACTGATCAGCCCGTGCATGGCTTTGCCGGTGTAGACCGGATCCAGCAGTAAACCTTCGGCCTGGGCGGCGCGATAGATGGCTTCAATGCCGCCGTCAGACGGCACGCCATACGCGGTGCCGACGAATCCGTCCTCAATCCAGATATCTTCCGGCGTCCAGTTTTGCGACCATTCCAGCAAATCCGCGCAATCCTGCGCCATAGCGGAAATCCGTGTCTGAAACCATTCTGCTTTGGCGCTGACGCTGATGCCGGCAATTCTGGTGTCCGGCCAGTATTTGCGTGCGCCGACGTAAAGCCCGGCAAGCGTGCCGCCGGAACCGGTCGGGGCAACAATCACGTCCGGCGGCAACTGATTGCGTTCTCTCAGCTGGGCGTCCATTTCTTCTATGGCACGCACGTAACCCAGTGCCCCGAGCGGTGTGGCGCCGCCGAGCGGAATAATCAGCGCCTTTTCGCCCCGCGCCTGTGCGGCGTCGGCATGGGCATTCATCGCGCCTTCAATTTGGGTGAAATAGCCCTCGGGATCGAGAAATTCCAGCTCCGCACCGAACAACTTATCGAGCAGAAGATTGCCCTGATAGACGTCCGGCTGATTGCCACGCAACACCAGCACCGGTTTCATGCCGAACTTACGCGCCGCTGCCGCTACCATGCGGGCGTGGTTGGACTGATGCCCGCCGGTGGTGATCACCACATTGATCTGCTGACGGCAGGCGTCGGCCATCAGATATTCCAGTTTGCGGACTTTGTTTCCGCCTCCGCCAAAACCGGTGTAATCATCACGTTTGATATCCAGCGTGATGCCAAGTGAATCGCCAAGTGTGTTCAGGCGCTCCAGCGGTGTGGGGAAAAATCCCAGTGAAACACGTTCAAAATCATCTGTTTGTTTCATCATAATTTTCCTGCTGATTATCTTTTAAACATTCCCGGATGTTGACGCAAAGCTTCGCCGGCTTATTCCGGCAAAGCAGAAAAAGAGCTGTCATGGGTATAAAAACGGATCCAGTCAGTGACGGATTGCTGAAAGCGCTCCAGCCCATGCAGGGTGACAAATTCATTCACGCCGTGCGCATTGCCACCGTGACCCAGGCCGCCAATCAGGAAGGCCGGTGCGATGCGGGCAAAGGTATATGCCGGTGCGCAGCCTGGTGCCCACGGCCAGATCTGCGGTTTTGCGCCCTGTAGCTGGTAGCTGGCAAGCAGGGCATCGACGCCGGGGCTGTTGCGCGGGAAACGGTGGCCGGGATAGCTGTCGTCCAGCTCAAGCTCCACGCCGCCAAATTCCGCCTGGCTGAGCGTCCGGCGGACGTCTGCCAGCAGATTTTCACCGTCAATGCCCGGCGGCACGCGCAGGGCGAGTTCCGCGCAGGCGCTGTGCGGGATTACACCCCGTGCCTGTTGCGGGTCACTGCGGATTTCTGAAATGTTAAGCACCGCGCCGTTAATCAGTTGTTGCAGGCAGGCCAGCGTATCGCCGCTGACCGATAAGGTTTCGCTGTGGCGAAAGCGCAGTTCATCGCGAATGCTGAAGTTTTCCGCCAGCGTATGCAGCAGCTCGTTTGCCGCCTCATCGACGGGCAGACGCGCGATGACGCCGCTGTTTACGGCGGGCGCAATGGTATGAAGGGCATGAACCAGCCGCCAGACGGGGTTGGCAATCCAGTTGGCATTACTGGCGTGGATCGCTGCATGAGGGCCGCCCCATGCGCCGCCGCTGACGCGTAAACGGCCGCCGCTCAGTCCGCTGAAACCAAGATACACGCGGGGTTCGCCCCCGCCGTACTCGCACAGCGAGGGGAAAAATACTGCCCCGGCGGGCGGCACAGGGCACGGTTCCTGCGCCAGATAACGGCGTAACCGGCCGCTGCCCGTTTCTTCTTCGCCTTCGAGGATGATCTCGAGGTTGACGTCCAGCCCGCCAGTGTCGCACAGCGATTTTATCGCCATCAGCATGCCCGCCAGCGGCCCTTTATTGTTCTCCGCACCGCGTGCGATATACACCGCGCCGGTGCCCGGCCATTCAGTCATGCCGCCGGTGAAAGGCGGGAATTCCCAGCCTTCATCCGTGGCGGGCATCACGTCGTACATGTTGTACAGCACCAGCGTTTTCGCCGCCTGACGCTCAATGCGCATATGTACCAGCGGCGGGGTGCTTTCGTCGTTTTGCAGGCTGACCGGCAACACCGGCACGCCGTTCAGCTGCTGGCGGATCCAGTCTTCCAGCCACTGTGCCAGTTCGCGCTGCTGGCTGAGCTGGCCGGACACACTGGCAAACGGCGTCATCGCATTGAGTAAATCGAGCGTCGCTTGCAGTGAGGGGGAAATGGAACATGTCACAGGCGGATCCTCGGATTGAGTACCACATAGAGCAAATCGATGATCAGGTTAATGCCAACAAACACCAGCGCGGCGAGCAGCACAATGGCCTGTACCAGCGGGAAATCGCGGTTCTGGATCGCCTGGACCGCGAGGCGGCCGATACCCGGCCAGGCAAAAATGATTTCAGTCACCAGCGCACCGCCAAGCAGCGAGGCAAAATACATGCCCTGCACCGTAATGACCGGGATCAGCGCATTGCGTAAACCGTGGCGAACCACAATACGCCAGCGGCTCAGCCCTTTGGCGCGGGCGGTGCGGATGTAATCTTGTTGAAGAACGTCAATCAGACTGGCACGGATCAGACGCGCAATGGCGCTCATGTAATACGCACCAAGGCTGATGGCAGGCATCACCAGCTGACTGGCACTGCCATAACCGCCGGAAGGCAGCCAGCGCAGGTTAAGGCTGAAGGCGATAATCAGCAGCAGGCCAAGCCAGAACACCGGCACCGCCTGGCCGCTGAAAGCCAGCAGACGTGAAATTAGATCCCACACTGTGTTCTGATATAACGCGCTGATGATGCCGAGCAGTAAACCGGCGGCAGTGCTCCAGAGTAACGCGGTAAAGGCCAGCAGCAGGGTGGCGGGAACGCGCTGGCCAATCAGTTCAGTGACCGGCTGGCTGTAGCGCAGCGATTCGCCAAGGTTGCCCTGTAAAACACCGGTCAGATAATGCCAGTACTGCCATGTCAGTGAACGGTCAAAACCCATGCTGTGCCGGAAGTTATCAATTTCCTGCTGGCTGGAGCCCGGCGGCATCATCACCGCCGCCGGGTCACCGGTCAGGTGCAGACTGTAAAAAATCAGCAGTGACACACCAAACATCACCAGTACCGATTGTCCGAGGCGTTGCAAAATATAACGCAGCATATCAGTCGAGCCTCGTGTGGGTTTTACGCAGCAGGCTGTCGCCAAGCAGATTGCAGCCAATGACCAGTGCCGCAATCACCAGCCCCGGGTACAGCACCAGCCACTGTGCAAGCAGCATGTAAGAACGGCCTTCGCCGATCAGATTGCCGAGTGTTGGCGTCGGCGGCTGAATGCCCATGCCGAGAAAACCAATCGAGGCTTCCAGTACGATCAGGCGCGGGATATCCAGCGTCAGCAGCACAATCAGCGGCGTCATCAGATTGGGCAGCACATGGCGCAGCACAATACGCGGGGTGGAAAATCCCATGGCTTTGACTGATTCGATAAATTCCAGCTCGCGGATCTCCAGCGTTTTGGCGCGGGCGACGCGGGCATAAATCGCCCAGCTGGTCACGCCCATGATCAGAATGATATTAGTCAGCGACGCGCCGAACAGCGCCATTACCAGCAGGATCAGCAGGATAAAAGGCACCGCCAGCTGAATGTCCATCAGACGCATGATCAGCGCATCAAGCCAGCCGCCGGTGTAACCGGCAATCATGCCCAGCGCCGAGCCAATAACGGCGGCAATGACTGCGGCCAGCATCACCACCATCAGCGAGAGACGCGTACCCGATAAAATCCGCGACAGCAAATCACGCCCCAGCTGATCGGTGCCCAGCAAATGATGACCGTCCGGCGGCAAAAAGGCCGCAGCCAGATTGTTTGTCAGCGGATCAGGCAGGGGCAGCCACGGCGCCAGCAGCGCCGGGACAATCACCAGTAACAGCAACAGTGCGCCGAGGATCCCGTCGCCATAAAACCGGCGGCGGGATTTCCGTTGCAGGGTTGTACGCAGTGAAATCATTTAATCCTCAGGTCAAACAGCGGGATCCGCGAATCAGCGCGGCCGGTGAAGGCTACGTTGTCGGCGCTGGCATACAGGGAATCTTCTTTGTACAGCGGGATAAGCGGTTGCTGCCTGGCGACAACCTCCTGTATCTGCTGCAAAATTTTCTCACGTTTGGCCGGATCGACGAGGGTGCGGCTGCTGTTGAGCAGAGTATCCAGCTCTGGCGAATTCACCGTGGAATACGGCTCGCCGGAGTGCAGGATCGGATAAAGCGCGGCATCGGCGTCCAGCGTCTGGGTTGAACCCCATGCCAGCATGTACATCGGTGCCTGTTTTTGCGCCGCCACCTGTTGGGTATAGACCGACCATTCCGGCACCTCGAGTTGCGCTTTCACGCCGATCGCAGCCAGATCCTGCACAATCGCCTGGGCGACGTCGGCGCTGGCAATATAACGGCGGGGAGCCTGGAAGCGCAGGGTGAAACCTTGCGGATAGCCAGCTTCTGCCAGTAACGCTTTGGCTTTGGCGATGTCCTGAGCGGGGGCGGGGATGGCCTCATAACCGAAATCTTTCGGTCCGGCCATGGTGCCGGTCGGTGTGCCAAAACCGTGCAATAAATCGCGGGTATAAGCCGCACGGTTCAGCGCGAGTGATAACGCCTGGCGTACGCGCACATCGTTCAGCGGTTTCTGGTCATTCTTCAGTCCGAGGTAAATGGTCAGCCCGCCATTTTTTACCTGCTCAAGATGTACGCCCGGCTTGTTTTTCAGCGCCGGTACCAGATCAGCCGGTACACCATCAACCAGCTGTACTTCGCCGGTCAGCAGAGCAGTGATGCGTCCGGTAGCCTCCGGGATCGGACGCCAGGTCACGGTATCAATGGCGGGTTTGCCGCGCCAGTAATCCGGATTGGCCTGCATCACCACTTTTTCATCGGGAATAAACGCGGTAAGGGTATAGGCGCCTGAACCGACCGGCTTACGGGCAAATTCTGCCGCACCGACTTTGGTGACATACGCCGGTGGCACAATATAGGTCGGGTAGCGGCTCATGCGCGTTGGCAGCAGCGGGTCGGGGCCGGCGGTGTGGATGTTCACCTGATACTCGCCGGTGATTTCCACGGATTTGATGGTGCGGATATAGGAAATGGTCGGTGCGTGATTAGCAGGGTCAAGAATACGGTCAATGGAGAATTTTACCGCCTTCGCATCAACCGGCTCGCCGTCGCTGAACTTCACGCCCTGACGCAGGGTGAAGGTCCAGGTGGTATCATCCAGTGGTTTCCAGCTTGTCGCCAGCCCAGGCTGCAACTGCATATTGGCGTCGCGCAGCACCAGCGTATCGAAGAGGTTATCCACCAGCGTGGCAGACTCTTTCAGGAAGCCCGGATCCATGGCCGTGGCGGAAGCCGGTTGGGCGATCACCAGTTCAGAGGCGAAAGCAGCCGGTGTTGCCAGGCTGATAAGCAGGGCGAGTGAAGCCAGTTTGAAGGCAGGTATTCTCATTACGGTCATTCCCAAAGTGAAGCCGTCAGAAGAGTTGACGGAATTAACGTGAAGGTGTGCGTCACAAAAAAGGTCAGTCAATATTCAATTCTTCAATACATGATATATCCTATATAATGTATTTTTTGCAAGCTACGGATTAAACCGCAAAAGAAAAGCCATTATTTTGCTAAAGGAAAACGTCACATGTTTGAGATGGAAAAAGCGCAGCGTGTCAGCCTGACCATGCAGGTGGAAGCCAAACTGAAAGGGGCATTAATCGTCGGCGTACTCAAACCAGGCGCGCGGCTGGTGACCAAAGAAATCGCTGAAAAACTGGGTACCAGCGTGACGCCGGTGCGCGAAGCGTTGCTGCGTTTAGTATCGGCCGGTGCGCTTGATGCCACACCGGCACAGGCCTTTCTTGTGCCTAAAATTGCGCCTGCGCGCTATCAGGAAATTACGCTTATACGTAAAAATCTTGAAGGTCTGGCGGTGTCGCAAGCTTGCGGGCAGATCACTGCGGAACAGATTGCCTTACTGAAAACCCTGAATGCCCGATTTATGGCAGCGAAAGTGGAAAATAACGTGGAGGGCGCTTTAGAGGCGAACCGGGAGTTTCGCTTTACGCTGTATGACATGGCCGCGATGCCCACGCTGACCGCGCTGATTGAGCAACTGTGGGTGCAGATTGGCCCTTGCTTTAACTATCTTTATCCCCAGTCGCCGCATATGGCGCAGGGGCAGCACAATTACGATCAGTTGTTACTGGCGCTGGAAGCCGGTGATGATAAACGCTGCGTGAAGCTTATCCACAAATCGATTGATGACGGCGCGGCCATCCTGAGTAAGCATTATTTTCTACAGGAATGACAGATGGTTGCGGTGATGCAGAAAGGGTTGCCAGACTGCGGGAGGCAGTCTGGCGGGGGCACGTATCAGAACATCATGACCATCCACGGGTAGGCAATCAGCATCATGCTACCGAGGAAAATCGCACCAAAAATGGTACCGAGACGCCAGTAATCTTTGGTCGGCAGATAGCCACTGCCGTAATAAATCGGGCTGGGGCCGGTGCCGTACGGGGTGATGATCCCCATCACACCCAGCGAGGTCACCATCATCAGGCAGTAAACCGGCATGTTTATGCCCGGTATGGCCGCCGCGATTGTCAGCATAGCCGGTAACAGAGCGGTGGTGTGTGCCGTGGTACTGGCGAACAGGTAATGCAGCAGGAAGAATGCAATCAGCAGCATAACAGCGGCGACCTGCGGGTCGAAACCGTTAAGCAACTGGCCGCCTTCTTTACCCAGCCAGGCGATAAAACCGACACGGGCCAGGCCATCCGCCAGCGCCACCAGAGTGGCAAACCACGCAAAGGTATTCCAGGCCGGTTTGTTACTGGTGATGTCGTTCCAGTTCAGCACGCCGGTCCATAGCATCAGCACCACGACCAGCAGTGCAGCCAGCGCGGGTTCAATCCACGCCGCAGCGAAAATCCACATCAGCAGCGCAGAACACACGAAGATCAGCAGCAGGATCTCGTTGCGCGACAGCTTACCCAGTTTCTCCAGCTCACTTTTCGCCCAGCGCGGCACCTCATCATTAATTTTCACTTCCGGCGGATAGAACCAATAGGCCAGCAGTGGCATGGTCAGGATCAGCAGTACGCCCAGGGGCAGGAAGGCCAGGAACCACATCCCCCAGGAAATAGTAAAGCCGGTGATGCTTTTGACTAACGCCAGCGCCAGCAGGTTCGGGGCCAGCGCCGACAGGAACATCGAACTGGTGATACATGCCGCGGTAATCGCTACCCACATCAGATAAGAGCCGATTTTACGCGCACTCGGGTCATTCGGTTTGGAGCCATATAAGGGTGGCAGGTTGGCAATGATCGGGTAAATGGTCCCGCCGCTGCGTGCGGTGTTGGATGGCGTGAAAGGTGCAAGCAGCAGATCCGCAAAGGTAATGGCGTAACCTAACGTCAGGCTGCGGCGGCCGAGATATTTCACCAGGATCAGCGCCAGACGGCGACCAAACTGCGTTTTGTCATACCCGGCGGCGAACATAAACGCGCCAAAGATAAGCCAGACCGTCGAGTTGCCGAAGCCGCTCACTGCCCATTTGAATGCCTCGGCGGGCATCTTAAATTTTGGATTAGCGATTTCGGCCGGGCTGAATAACAGCCACTGGCTGAACAGGGCGATTACCACCACACCGGTCAGGCCGATCACGGCGCCAGGCAAGGGTTCAAAAATCAGGCCGACTATGACGCCGACAAAGATAGCGAAGAAATGCCACGCATAGGGTTCAAGCCCGGCAGGGACCGGGGTCAGCAGTAAAAGCACCGCCACCAGCACCGGCAGGAACAGCATAATCAGACGTTTTGTGAGTACCCCGGAGGCCGGATCGGCTGTGCCGGGATCATTCAATGTGGATGTGGGTTTCATAAATTTTGTCTGCCCGTAATTGAGTGTGAGCGTTACGCCACGGTTATCTGAGAGGGTGTTCTGATTCAGAAAACCATTAATTATTCTTTCGATCTGAAATGCGTTAAGCGGTACGTAATGATGGTGGATCCTTTGTGACGAAATTAAGACGTTACTATTATTCTGAGGTAAATGTTCTCAGGCAAAATGGCGTAATGCATTCATTCAGCAACACATGACATTACAGAAATTGTGGTTAATTTTTTTTGACGTTAATCCGTTTAAATGACTGTAGAGTAAATTTGAGTAAACGCCAGTTTTGCGG
>NZ_JAFMOS010000499.1 GCF_019049755.1 Rahnella perminowiae | reverse complement strand
ATCCCACCCAATCCCAAACCCGCTGCGGAAAATCCCGCTTAGCAAACGATTGCTTTTGTCGCTGATTTCTATAAAAATGCCCGCTTTGCCGCTTATTGGAATGCCACAGCATGAGTTCGCAAACCGCAGAACAAGAAACACAGCAACCCGATCTCTCCCGCCAGCAAAAAAGTGAACTGATTTACCGGCTCGAGGACCGTCCGCCATTACCTCAGACATTATTCGCCGCCTGTCAGCACTTGCTGGCGATGTTTGTTGCGGTAATAACACCCGCATTGCTGATTTGTCAGGCGCTGGGTTTACCTGCGCAGGATATGCAGCACATCATCAGCATGTCTCTGTTCGCCTCCGGTCTGGCTTCTATTTTACAGATTAAGACCTGGGGACCGGTCGGCTCGGGTTTACTCTCTATTCAGGGCACCAGCTTTAACTTTGTGGCACCGCTTATCATGGGCGGGATGGCGCTGAAAAATGGCGGTGCGGATGTGCCGACCATGATGGCGGCGCTGTTCGGTACGCTGATGCTGGCTTCCTGTACCGAAATCATTCTTTCCCGTTTCCTGCATCTCGCGCGCCGCATTATTACGCCGCTTGTTTCCGGCATTGTGGTGATGATTATCGGGCTGTCACTCATTCAGGTCGGTCTGACGTCTATCGGCGGCGGTTATGCGGCCATGAGCGATCACACTTTTGGGGCACCGAAAAATCTGCTGCTGGCTGCCGTTGTGCTGGTGGTGATTATCCTGCTAAACCGTCAGCGCAACCCTTATCTGCGTGTCGCGTCTCTGGTTATCGCGATGGCCGTGGGTTATCTGGTAGCCTGGATGACGGGCATGTTGCCAACCGTCGCGCCAGCCACACAAAGCAACTGGATAACATTACCGACACCGTTGTATTACGGTCTGGGTTTTGACTGGAATCTGCTGATCCCGCTGATGCTGATTTTCATGGTGACATCACTGGAAACCATCGGGGATATTACGGCCACTTCAGACGTTTCTGAACAACCGGTCAGCGGCCCGCTGTATATGAAGCGCATAAAAGGTGGCGTGCTGGCCAATGGTCTGAACTCAATGCTTTCTGCAGTATTTAACACCTTCCCGAACTCCTGCTTCGGACAAAACAACGGCGTCATTCAACTGACCGGCGTTGCCAGCCGTTATGTTGGTTTTGTGGTCGCGCTGATGTTGATTATCCTCGGGCTGTTCCCTGCCGTTGCAGGATTTGTGCAGCATATTCCTGAACCGGTGCTGGGCGGTGCCACCATCGTGATGTTCGGTACTATTGCCGCTTCAGGTGTGCGTATTGTTTCCCGTGAGCGTCTGAATCGTCGCGCGATTATGATCATGGCGCTTTCTCTCGCCGTCGGCATGGGGGTTTCACAGCAGCCGCTGATCCTGCAATTCGCGCCAGACTGGCTGAAAACCCTTCTGTCTTCTGGCATTGCGGCGGGCGGTATTACTGCGATTGTTCTGAATCTGGTTTTCCCTCACGAAAAGTGATCACAGGATGTAATCTGTGTGCAACAGCGGCAGTGGGTCTGGAATCCCTGCCGTTTTTTATTGCCTCCGTTCTGCTAACCTGTTGAGAAAAGTCGCTGTTTGCGGCATAAACAAAGAATCTTTTTTCCACTTTCCCGTTACAGGGCTCCAGACGATGAGATTTATCGGTAAAATTTTGCTGACGTTCGCCTTACTTCTGGTGCTGGCGATCGTGCTGGTGTACGTCCTATTACAAACCCGCTGGGCGGCTGGCTGGGTCAGCCGCTGGGTCAGCAATAACAGCGAGTATCGTCTTTCCGTGGAGAAACTCGACCATAACTGGTCGTCGCCGGGTCGCGTGACGTTAACCCATGTGATTTTCGGGCAGAAGAATCAACCGGAAGTGCTGAATGCCGGTGAAGTTGATCTGGATTTAAGCTGGCGGCAAATCACCGAACCGCGCTTTTTCGATCGCGTCGTTTTGGTCAACGGACGCCTCAACGTCAGTCCCTCCTCAATCAGATTGCCGTTGCAGGCCAATACTTTGCAACTGAGCAAGATGGCGCTTACCGGCAATGCCGCGGGCTTAGACATTCAGGGCCAGCAAATTAACGCCGGTATTTCGCCGTGGCAGCCAAAATCCAGTCAACTATTAGGGGATAAGGCTGACTTCCAGCTGAGCGCTGCCGGCCTGACGGTCAACGGGCTGGCAACCGAAAATGTGCTGATTCAGGGTAATATCGATCATAAAAATCTGACGCTGAGTAATTTTGGCGGCGATCTGGCCCGCGGTCAGTTAACGGGCAAAGCCACACAGGCCGCCGACGGTAGCTGGAACATTGAAAACCTGCGTCTGAGCAATGTGCGCCTGCAAACTTCAAAACCGCTTTCCGCTTTCTTCGATGACTTCCAGACCCTGCCAAAAGTGACTATTCAACACCTTGATCTGATTGATGCCCGTTTGCAGGGAACGGACTGGGCATTCAGTGACGTTGATTTATCCGTGCAGGATCTGACGCTCGAAAAAGGCGACTGGCAAAGCGACGAGGGTGAAATCACCCTGAATGCGACCGATATGATTGATGGGAATCTGCATATTCAGGATCCGATCATTAGCCTCGACCTTTCGCCGCAGGGTATCGCTATCAAACAAGCCACGGCGCGCTGGGAGCGCAGTTTATTGCGCACGACCGGTAACTGGCTGCGCGCCAACAAACGTCTGCAGCTTGATGAGGTTTCCGTCGCGGGCCTGGAATACACGCTGCCGGAGAACTGGAAACAACTCTGGAACCAGGCGCTGCCAGATTCGCTGTCTGAAGTCTTTATCAGCCGGTTTATTGCTAACCGGAACCTGATTATTGATATCAATCCGCAGTTCCCCTTCCAGCTGACCGCGCTTGATGGCCTTGGCAATAACCTGCTGCTGGCGCGTAATCATCAATGGGGGATCTGGAGCGGTAAACTGAATCTGAATGCCAGCGAAGCAACGTTTAACCGCAATGACGTGCGTCGCCCTTCCATCACGCTGGAGGCGAACGACCGACAGGTGAATATTTCAGAGCTGAGTGCCTTTACCAAAGAGGGATTGCTGGAAGCCAGCGCGACGGTTGATCAGCAGCCACAGCGTCATTTCTCTATGAAAATGACCGGTCGCTCCGTACCGGCAAATCAGCTGGAAAACTGGGGATGGCCACATGTTGCACTGGAAGGTAATGCCAATATGCAGCTGAATCTGCAAGGACAAATGCCGGCAAACGTTGATTACAAACCGACGCTCAGCGGTACATTGCAGATAAACGGCAGCCAGACAATTGAACAGAGGATGGTGAACGGATTGGTTTCCGGTGCACCCGCGTCCGCAGCCCCTTAGTTCTGATCAGAACCGTAAATATAAAAAGGCACCGCAATGCGGTGCCTTTTGTTTGCGCGGAACCGGTCAGTTAATCTCAGGCTCCAGCGGTGCGCCGGGCGCGGCGGGCAGCACCAGATAGGTGCCTTCAAACACTGCGCCGTCGATCTCATCGCCATATAAATTCACTTCGAGCTGCACGCGCGCTTTACGACCGCGAGCCAGACGGTCGAGATCACCGCGAACAGAACCCAGGTCAGCCACGGCACGCGGCCTGCCAGTCACCGGCATGCTGTAACGAATGTGTGCATCAGCCAGCACAATAGTGCCGCCCAGATGACGTTCGCGCAGCAGCAACCAAATCAGCCCCCAGCCGGTCAGCGTTGCCAGCGAAAATAGACTGCCCGCAAACAACGTATGGTGCGGATTCTGGTTGCCCGTTTCCGGCATCGTGGTGACAAATCGCTGGCCGGTGTACTGACTGATACGCACGCCCATTTTTTCACTGAGCGGGATATGATCATACCAGGCCTGTTGCAGCTGGCCGCACCAGTCGGGGCGATGCAAAATATCATCCAGCGTTTCGATAGGTTTAATCATCAGAAAATGGCGAACCGGCGTTGTTTGCGGCGTGGTGATTTCGCCCTGATTCATAAAGCCCAGTTTGGCAAAGAAATCCACAGCATCTTCACGGGCGCTACAGACCACACGTTTTACCCCTTCCTGACGCGCCACAGACTCCAGGGTCATCGCGACCAGCGTTCCCAACCCTTTGTCCTGAACATTTGGATCAACCGCCAGAAAGCGGATAGAGGCTTCGTTATCAGCATTGATGTATAAACGGCCAACCGCCACCGGCTCGCCGTCTTCATCAACCACCATCTGGTGATGTGCAATGGAATCGTAGGCGTCCCGCTCTGAACCCTCCGGCTGGTGCAACGGTTTACGCAGCATTTCCCAGCGGAACCGATAATAGGCGGCCAGTTCTTTTTCAGTCGTCGGTACTCTCAGATGATACATAGATGCTTTCTCTCCGGCGTTATGCCTTATCGATCAGACTTGTAGCCAGAAGGTCACCGGTCCGTCGTTCACCAGTGCCACTTTCATGTCCGCAGCAAAGCGTCCGGTTTCGGTAACAACGCCCTTTTCCCGGCATTGCCCGCAAAAATATTGATATAACCGGTCGGCTTCTTGTGGTTCAGCCCCGCGAGAGAATCCCGGACGCATGCCTTTTTGTGTGTCTGCCGCCAGCGTGAACTGCGACACCACCAGCAGGCTGCCGCCAGCCTGCTGCACATTCAGATTCATCTTGTAATTTTCGTCACCGAAGATCCGGTACCCGATCACCCGTTCACAAAGGCGTTTGGCTTTTTGTTCATCATCACCCTGTTCGACGCCCAGTAAAACCAGTAAACCCGGCCCTATCTGGCCGCAGATTTCTCCATCAACCGTAACGCTGGCATTCAATACCCGCTGAATTAACGCAATCATAAAAATCCTTCGGACTGATTATTCTTCTGCCACATATTGAGCAGATTGCAATTTTCGCAGAGAACGAAACTCACCCAGCGTGACGGTAATTTCCGCCCCGAGAAGTACGATACACCAGCTGACATAGACCCAGAGAAATAAAATCGGGATCACAGCCAGTACACCGTAAATCAACTGATACGACGGGAAAAGCTGAATGTATAAGGTGAAGATTTTTTTACTCAACTCGAATAATGCACCGGAGACCAGCGCGCCTATCAGCGCATCTTTTGCTGGCACTCTGACTGTTGGTACCACCTGATACAGCAGCCAGAATGTTACCCAGGAGATCAGTAAAGGCAGAATGCGCAGCGCGTGGTCGATCACCGAATGTACACCGCTGATGTTCAGCCAGTTCAGGGAAAGTAGATACGAGCTGACAGCCACGCTGGCTACCAGCAAAATGGGTCCGAGCGTTAATACCATCCAGTACACCGCAAAGGAGAACACAATCGGACGTGTAGTTTTGCTGTCCCAGATTTTGTTCAGCACGCTGTCTACGGAGGCTATCAGAAGTAATGCGGTAACGATTAATCCGCAGGTGCCCACGGCCGTCATTTTGCTGGAGTTGGCCACAAACTGTTCGAGATAACGCTGGATGGTATTACCGGTCGCTGGCATAAAGTTAGAAAAGATGAAGGTTTTCAGCTGAGCACTGATATCTGAAAATACCGGGAATAACGCAAACAGCGAAAATACTACGGCGATCAGCGGAACCAGTGAAAGCAAAGAGACATAGGCCAGATGGCCCGCAAGAAGCGTCAGGCCATCTTTATCCGAACGCTTTAAGAGCAGGCGTGTAAATTTCCACAACGATTTTGGGTAGTGGCTCAGTGCCCTTTTCTGCATCCTTACATCCTTTAGGAAAAATATTTCGGTACCGTCTGGTTATCTTCCACCCATACAGCCTCAATGCCAACCGTCCGGGCGGCTTCGATATTTTCAGCAACATCATCAAAGAACACAGCCTGATCGGCGGAGAACCCTTCTTTCTCCAGAACATGCCGGAAAATTTCAGGCTCCGGTTTGCGCATACCCAGATTTTGCGAGAGGTACATCGCATCAGTATTCGCTTCGATTTCAGGATAATGATGGGGCCAGAAATCCAGATGCAAGCGGTTGGTATTAGAAAGCACGACAACGCGATGACCTTCTTTGCGCAGCTTCTGGAATAACGTGATAACGTCAGGACGGAGGTCAACGAAAACGGCATGCCAGCCCGCACTGAACTGCTCGAAGCTGAGCGCAATGCCCATTTCATTGCACAGATCGGCAGCAAACTGCTCATCACTGATTTCACCCCGCTCGTGCTTCTGGAACACCTCTCCCATTTTGAACCGCTCGGTCAGCGTGGCCAGCGGCGTTCCGCTGAGATGGCTCCACACGCCAAGGACACGTTTGAAATCAATATCAATAATGACGTTTCCCATATCAAAAATGTACAGCATTGCACGCTCCTGATTTCAAAGATGACTTTTAACTTTAGCGGTAAAACATACAGCTGAACAGTGACAGAGTTGCGGTGTTTATCTCTGCGTTAGAAAAATGCCAAAAAAAAACAGGGTTCCCGAGGGCACCCTGTTTCTGTGTAACGACAAGCGTTAAAGAAGATTAACCTTCTTTAGGACCACGCATTGCACGTTTACGATCATTCTCGGTCAGGTGACGTTTACGGATACGCACAGACAGAGGAGTCACTTCGACCAGTTCGTCATCATCAATGAATTCCAGAGCTTGCTCCAGAGACATTTTGATAGCAGGAACCAATGTCGTTGCTTCGTCAGTACCGGACGCACGCATGTTGGTCAGTTTCTTACCGGTCAGACAGTTGACAGTCAGGTCGTTAGAACGTGAGTGAATACCGATGATCTGGCCTTCATACACTTCTGCACCATGACCCAGGAACAACTTGCCGCGATCTTGCAGACCGAACAGAGCAAACGCAACCGCTTTACCCTGACCGTTAGAGATCAGCACGCCGTTCTGACGCTGGCCGATTTCGCCCGGACGAACGTCATCGTAATGACTGAACGTGGAGTACAGCAGACCGGTACCTGAAGTCATGGTCATGAATTCAGTACGGAAGCCGATCAGGCCGCGTGCAGGGATCAGGTAATCAAGACGGATACGCCCTTTACCGTCAGGGATCATGTCCTTGACATCGCCTTTACGCTCACCCATGGCCTGCATCACAGAACCCTGGTGCTGCTCTTCGATATCCAGTGTCACGTTTTCGAATGGCTCTTGCATGCGGCCATCGATTTTACGGTTGATAACTTTAGGACGGGAAACCGCCAGCTCGAAACCTTCACGACGCATGTTTTCGATCAGAACCGACAGGTGAAGTTCACCACGGCCTGAAACGCGGAATGCATCAGCATCTTCAGTTTCTTCAACACGCAATGCAACGTTGTGCACCAGTTCTTTGTTCAGACGGTCAAGGATCTGACGTGAAGTCACATACTTACCTTCTTTACCACAGAACGGAGAGGTGTTTACGTTGAAGTACATGGTTACGGTTGGTTCATCAACGCTCAGCGCTGGCAGGGCTTCAACATTCGCCGGGTCACAGATAGTGTCGGAGATGTTCAGTTCGCCCAGGCCGGTGATTGCGATGATATCGCCCGCTTCAGCAACGGTCGCTTCGATACGCTCAAGACCCATATGGGTCAGAACTTTACCCACTTTACCGTTACGGGTTTTGCCTTCGCTGTCGATGACAGTGATTTGTTGGTTAGGCTTAACGGTACCGCGTTTGATACGGCCGATGCCGATGACGCCAACATAGTTGTTGTAGTCCAGCTGAGAGATTTGCATCTGGAATGGTGCATCCATCTCAACTTGTGGTGGAGATACGTGGTCAACGATCGCCTGGTACAGCGGGGTCATGTCTTCGGCCATATCGTTATGGTCGTTACCCGCGATACCCATCAGTGCAGATGCATAGATGATTGGGAAATCGAGTTGTTCGTCGGTTGCGTCCAGGTTGACGAACAGGTCGAAGACCTGATCAACAACCCAGTCAGGACGCGCGCCAGGGCGGTCAACTTTGTTGATTACCACGATCGGTTTCAGACCATTAGCGAAGGCTTTTTTGGTCACGAAACGGGTTTGCGGCATTGGGCCATCCATTGCATCCACAACCAGCAGCACCGAGTCGACCATTGACATCACACGCTCAACCTCACCGCCGAAGTCGGCGTGTCCTGGGGTATCCACGATGTTGATGCGGTAGTCTTTCCAATTAATGGCGGTGTTTTTTGCGAGGATGGTAATCCCACGCTCTTTCTCCAAATCGTTGGAGTCCATTACGCGTTCGGTAGCTTCTGCACGTTCTCCGAAAGTACCGGATTGTTGCAGCAGCTTGTCGACCAGGGTGGTTTTACCATGGTCAACGTGGGCAATAATGGCGATGTTACGCAAATTTTCGATCACAGCTTTGCCTCAGGCATTAGAAATAGCGCGCTATTGTACACGTATTAAGCGAGGTTCTAAACAAGATCACAAGGATCTTGTTGAAACAACTTATGGATGGTTACTTTGTGATCCCTTTCACGGTGCAAAAAGACCACTGAACCATTATGACGCACCCTTTTGGTGCCTTGCCTCTCGCAATCAGCACCATTTTAGTGCATGAATTCCGTTATGGTGCATACTTATCGAGTGCAAAAGCCCTGTAAAATGGCGTTGTTTGCATTTTCTCAAAGTTGGCACAGTTTTCGCTAATAGTTTTTAGAGTAAAAGTTTTTTAGGGTAAAAAATTTTTTACAGGGTGAAGGACCTGACCAGACAAATAATAGCGCTGTTCAGCCTACACGCCAGTTCCAGTAAGGCTGTTATTTCCAACTAAAGACCAAAAATGGTTATTCGTTCCACGACGATAATGAGAAATTCGGGAGAACTAGTATGTCCGCTGAACACGTTTTGACGATGCTGAATGAGCATGAAGTGAAGTTCGTAGATTTACGTTTCACTGATACCAAAGGCAAAGAGCAGCACGTCACCATTCCTGCGCACCAGGTTAGCGCTGACTTCTTCGAAGAAGGCAAAATGTTTGATGGCTCTTCAATCGGTGGCTGGAAAGGCATTAACGAATCTGACATGGTTCTGATGCCAGATGCGAGCACTGCTGTTCTTGACCCATTCTACGAAGAAACTACCCTGATCATTCGTTGCGATATCCTTGAGCCAACCACGCTGCAAGGTTATGACCGCGACCCACGTTCTACCGCAAAACGTGCAGAAGATTTCCTGCGCTCTTCCGGTATCGCGGACACCGTACTGTTCGGGCCAGAACCAGAATTCTTCCTGTTTGATGATGTGCGCTTCGGCAGCAGCATCTCCGGTTCTCACGTCGCTATCGATGATATCGAAGGCGCATGGAACTCAAGCACCAAATACGAAGGCGGCAACAAAGGCCACCGCCCTGCAGTAAAAGGCGGTTACTTCCCGGTTCCTCCGGTCGACTCTTCTCAGGATCTGCGTTCTACCATGTGTCTGACCATGGAAGAAATGGGTCTGGTTGTTGAAGCTCACCACCATGAAGTCGCCACCGCGGGTCAGAACGAAGTGGCAACCCGCTTCAATACCCTGACCAAAAAAGCCGACGAAATCCAAATCTACAAATACGTGGTGCACAATGTGGCTCACGCGTTTGGCAAAACGGCGACCTTCATGCCAAAACCAATGTTTGGCGATAACGGTTCCGGTATGCACTGCCACATGTCCCTGTCCAAGAACGGTAACAACCTGTTCTCTGGCGACAAATACGGCGGCCTGTCTGAAATGGCACTGTTCTACATCGGCGGTATCATCAAGCACGCTAAAGCGATCAACGCCTACGCTAACCCGACCACTAACTCTTACAAACGTTTGGTCCCGGGCTATGAAGCGCCAGTAATGCTGGCTTACTCTGCGCGTAACCGTTCTGCATCCATCCGTATTCCACACGTATCAACGCCTAAAGCAATGCGTATCGAAGCACGCTTCCCTGATCCAGCGGCTAACCCATACCTGGCGTTTGCTGCACTGATGATGGCTGGCCTGGACGGTATCATCAACAAGATCCACCCTGGTGATGCGATGGACAAAAACCTGTATGACCTGCCACCGGAAGAAGAAGCAGAAATTCCAAAAGTTGCAGGTTCACTGGAAGAAGCCCTCAATGCATTGAACGATGACCGCGAGTTCCTGACCCGTGGCGGCGTGTTCACAGATGATGCTATCGATGCTTACATCGGTCTGCGTAAAGAAGAAATGGACCGCGTGCGTATGACTCCGCATCCGGTTGAGTTCGAATTGTACTACAGCGTCTAATTTCCGAATGAGACCCTGAACTCAGTGCCCGTCTTATAGCAGGCACTGAGTGTAATACCCGACTGAAGGCTGTGTTAATAACCCCTTCAGCGTCAAAATTAAGTCAGACGATTTATATTTGTTGCCGTGGAAACTTTCAGCCCATCTCCGGATGGGCTTTTTTCTCCACACTCTTTCCTGCTTAACCCCTCTGGCCCGTGATTTCGCCGGGTAACGAGATAAAATGCACCAATCAGGTGCGGGAGACTGCGGTATGGCAACTGGCAAGCTGCCCGATGCTGGGCAGATCCTGAATTCACTTATCAACAGCGTTCTGCTGTTAGACGACGAATTGGCTGTGCATTATGCCAATCCGGCCGCTCAGCAGTTACTGGCGCAAAGTTCACGAAAGCTTTTTGGCACTCCTTTGCCAGAACTGGTGGGATATTTTTCGCTGAACATCGAATTAATGCGTGAAAGTCTGACAGCCGGACAGGGCTTTACAGACAGTGAAGTGACACTGGTCGTGGATGGCAGGGCACATGTGTTGTCACTGACTGCTCAGATGCTGCCGGAAGGTTTTATTCTGGTAGAACTGGCACCGATGGATAATCAACGCCGTCTGAGCCAGGAACAATTACAGCACGCTCAACAAGTTGCCGCGCGTGATTTGATCCGCGGTCTGGCACATGAAATTAAAAATCCGCTTGGCGGTCTGCGTGGTGCAGCGCAACTTTTATCCAGGGCACTGCCTGATCCGGCCTTGCTGGAATACACCAAAGTCATTATTGAGCAGGCTGACCGTCTGCGTAATCTGGTCGACAGATTGCTGGGTCCGCAACGTCCGAGTCAGCATGTGACACAAAGTATTCATCAGGTTGCGGAACGTGTTTGCCAACTGGTGTCGATGGAAAAGCCAGATAACGTTCAACTGGTGCGGGACTATGACCCGAGCCTGCCGGAACTGGCGCATGACCCTGATCAGATAGAACAAATTTTATTGAATATTACCCGTAACGCCTTGCAGGCGCTGGGGGAGGAAGGCGGCACAATTACATTGCGCACACGTACTGCTTTCCAGATTACGTTACACGGCGTGCGTTATCGCCTGGTGGCCCGTATCGATATCGAAGATGACGGCCCCGGCGTACCGGCGCATTTGCAGGACACCCTTTTTTACCCCATGGTCAGTGGCCGCGAAGGAGGCACCGGTTTGGGCCTGTCCATCGCGCGCAGTTTGATTGATCAGCATTCGGGTAAAGTTGAATTTAACAGTTGGCCAGGACATACCGAATTCTCGGTATTCCTGCCTATTCGCCAGTGAGGTTCTTATGCAACGAGGGATAGTCTGGATCGTCGATGACGATAGCTCCATCCGCTGGGTACTTGAACGTGCGCTCACTGGAGCCGGTTTAACCTGCACGACGTTTGACAGCGGCAATGAAGTGCTTGATGCCATTGCGACTCAAACCCCTGACGTTTTGTTATCCGATATCCGGATGCCGGGAATGGACGGTTTAGCGCTGTTAAAGCAGATTAAACAACGTCATCCGATGCTTCCGGTCATCATAATGACAGCGCACTCCGATCTGGATGCTGCGGTCAGCGCCTATCAGCAAGGTGCATTTGATTATCTGCCAAAACCGTTCGACATTGACGAAGCCGTGGCACTGGTTGAGCGTGCCATCAGTCATTATCAGGAACAGCAGCAACCGGCACGCAGCCAGCCGGCAAGTGGCCCGACCGCAGATATTATCGGCGAAGCGCCGGCGATGCAGGACGTATTCCGCATTATCGGCCGTTTGTCCCGTTCTTCAATCAGCGTGCTGATCAACGGAGAATCAGGCACCGGTAAAGAACTGGTCGCGCATGCCTTACATCGCCACAGCCCGCGCGCTAAAGCGCCCTTTATCGCACTGAATATGGCTGCCATCCCGAAAGACCTGATCGAGTCCGAATTATTCGGGCACGAGAAAGGGGCATTTACCGGCGCCAACACTATCCGTCAGGGACGTTTTGAACAAGCCGATAACGGCACGCTCTTTCTTGATGAAATCGGTGATATGCCACTCGATGTGCAAACCCGTCTTCTGCGCGTGCTGGCAGATGGTCAGTTTTATCGTGTGGGCGGTTATGCGCCAGTAAAAGTGGACGTGCGCATCATCGCCGCAACTCACCAGAATCTGGAATTACGGGTTCAGGAAGGAAAATTCCGCGAGGATTTATTCCACCGCCTGAACGTTATCCGTGTCCATTTGCCGCCACTGCGTGAACGCCGTGAAGATATTCCGCGTCTGGCGCGTTACTTCCTGCAGGTAGCGGCCAAAGAGCTGGGTGTGGAAGCGAAAAATCTGCATCCGGAAACGGAAACGGCACTGACGCGATTGCCATGGCAGGGCAACGTGCGCCAGCTGGAAAATACCTGCCGCTGGCTCACCGTCATGGCAGCCGGTCAGGAAGTCCTGATCCAGGATTTACCCAGCGAACTGTTTGAGACCTCGGCGCCGGAAACCGGTGGTCAGAGTCTGCCGGACAGCTGGGCGACGTTGCTGGCACAGTGGGCCGACCGCGCACTGCGTTCCGGTCATCAAAACCTGCTGTCAGAAGCGCAACCTGAAATGGAACGTACGTTACTGACCACGGCGCTGCGCCATACGCAGGGGCATAAACAGGAAGCGGCACGGTTGCTGGGCTGGGGGCGAAATACCCTGACCCGCAAACTGAAAGAACTGGGCATGGAATAAAAGTC